>JBAQZZ010000259.1:0-11681 GCA_049791475.1 Flavobacteriaceae bacterium
TATTAAGTCAATACGAAAACACCATTTGGAAAAATGAAGAAACTTTAGAGCCTTTACAGGAAATGAAAGCGTTTAAAAGCGATGAGTGATTTTGATATTGCGCTTATCGTCTCGTGTATGATTAGTAGCGGATTTCTACTCAAAAACCTTTTGGTTTGGCACTGACCTTTATTTTTGATTTGTTTCTCGTTTTGTCACTTAAGCCGCTATTACTTATACACCGTGTTGTAAAACGTTAATTTTTAATCAAATTAAATGATTTGCCATCAATAACGATGTAGTAAATACCTTTATCTAGTCTTTCAATCTTTATCTGTTGATTTTCAATAGTGCCATTGCTAACTAGTTGTCCTAAGCTATTAAATATTTTATAGTTTTTATCATTAATTACTCCTTCTGAATTTATGTGAATTTTACTTATTGCAGGATTAGGATAGATACTAAACTTATTTGATATTATAAACGAGTTAACTGAAAGGATATTTCCAAAATAAATGTCTAAATATGCTAACCTGTTTTCTAACCAATTTAAAGTGTATGATAAACTTTGATTGTCAAATGAATAATTTGAATAAACTAACGATTCTCTTTCATAAACTTTATTCTCTTGTAAAAAGTTATACTGATTTGTAATAGAGTTAGATAAAGAATTTAAACTAAAAATATCATTTCTGTAATCAAACCATTTACTTGCTATGTTCATAAAAGTGTTGTTTGGGTTTTCATCTATAACTCTATCCATAAAACCATTAGTTAAAATATCGTCAGTAATATTTTCATTTGTACCATTCCAAATTGTTCCAAAACAACCATCTAAGTCCCAAGGTATATAAAAGTAAGGTTCATCTGCTTTATATTTACCCAAATAAATATTTTTCCCTGTATTATCGGTTGCACGAATTAAGTTGAGAAATAAGAAGTAGTCTATGATATTATCTTCAACAAATTTAGACCAGATATTAGTTGCAAAGTCTGATTCTGATGAATTCATCACAAAATCGGTAAATTGATATAAATTATTCCAATCTGTAATTTCATCTTCATCAGGGTATTCAAATTCATAACCACCCCACGCCCTATTAGTGTTATTGTAAGAAGGCAAACTAGTGAAAGTAGAAGCTCCCCAAGAAGCACCTTTATATAATTCACCTCTCATATCATCATTAAATTTTTTAAGCTTTAGCTGCTTTCGGTCAACTTGTTCTGAAAGATTATATATTCCGTTATACTTTCCGGTCACAAACATTTCAACATACATAACGTCTGCACCAGACTCAGCTTCTGGTTCATCATCAATATGATATGGCGTGTGTATTTGTTTCCAAAGTTTGTTAGCAGTATAACTTCTTATTCTTAGTGGTTCATTATATAGGGCATCTAAAATCCAGTCGTCATCTTCCCGCAATTCCCCAAATTGCATATCTATAGTTTCATCGCCTGTTTCATTTTCCCAAAATTCTATATCGTAAGTTTTTTTTGGATAGCCTTGAGAACTACCACCCCTTAATTCAATCCCGATATTTGAGGTTACTGTCTGTTCATCATCAGTGTAAACTAAATTAGCTAATACTTTTGGCTCGTCAACGATTGCGTTATCTGTATCTATTATAATAATAGGAAGTTGCGTGAAATAAAGCGTGTACTGATTTGAAGAGTTTAATTGTTCAATTATATATGAATTTGAATACTCTAGGTTATTAGGATTTGAAATAAACCTATAAGCGTTTACACCAAAAGAGATAATTATTTCATCGTAATCTTCAATATCTTGATAATCTTCAATATTTTGAATTCGAGATACTATTATAGAGAGGATTTCATCTGTTCCAAATTTATTTTCAGATATATTAATGGTTAATGTTTGTGAACAAGCGAATGTTGAATAAACTAAAGTGAATATTAATAAATAGGCTTTCATTTTTTTTAATGTTTTACAACGATTAGGATATGAATCTGTTTCAATGATTTATATCCACCGATAAGCGAAATTAGAATTTTCTTACCAAAAAGTCAATATATCATATCTTAAGTTTTAAACTTTTATAAACAAAAAAAATCCCAAGCTAAAAGCTCAGGATTAATTTTTTTATAATTAAATATTGATTATCAATTAGCCATCTGGATGCATAAACTTCTGTTTCGCTAAAAGTTCTTCCTCAGTTTCCACAACATCTTCATCGGGCACACAACAATCTACAGGGCAAACCGCAGCACATTGAGGCTCGTCATGAAAACCTTTACATTCTGTGCATTTATCTGGTACAATGTAGTAAAGCTCATCGCTTATAGGCTCTTGCGCTTCATCAGCATCAACCTCTTTACCATTAGTTAATACAACGGTGCCGTCTAAACTTGTTCCGTCTTTATAGCGCCAATCATCGGCACCTTCATATATTGCAGTATTTGGGCACTCAGGTTCACAAGCACCACAATTTATACATTCGTCTGTTATTATAATTGCCATAGCGTTTTTTTCTTTCTAACTTTGCAGTCGCAAAAATAAAGCCAAAACCATTCATAACCAAATTAGAATGCAATTAGAACAAAGAATTAACGCTTTTGTAAAATTAGGGGAATTTTTAGATCAATTTTCTAATGAAGTTATCCAAAAGAACGATAATATTGAACACAACGATTTGTTTTTTGATGGTTTTAAACACCAATTAAAACTTGCCGAAGAACACAATGGATGGTTTACTACTGAAAATATAAAATTTGCGCTGTTATCTTGGGTTGAAGCTTTAACTACTAATAATATAAATAAATGGTTACAGCCTTATACTATTCATGTAAAAACCCCAAAACAGGTTGCTATAATCATGGCAGGAAACATACCACTGGTTGGGTTTCATGATTTTTTATCGGTGCTCATTTCTGGGCATCATGTGTTGGTAAAACAATCGTCAAACGATAAGCACCTACTGCCCTATTTGGCTAAATATTTAGAATTTGTAGAACCTGACTTTAAAGGAAAAATAACTTTTACCGAAAATAAACTTAAAAATTTTGATGCTGTTATTGCTACAGGAAGTAATAACACGGCGCGTTATTTTGAATATTATTTTAAAGGAAAGCCATCTATTATAAGGAACAACAGAAATTCTGTTGCTGTTTTAACTGGTAATGAAACCACCGAAGAATTAAAAAACTTATCGGAAGATATTTTTAGATATTACGGTTTGGGTTGCAGAAATGTATCTAAGCTCTTTATTCCAAAAGGCTATAATTTTGATGCTTTTTTTGAAGCTATATATCATTGGCATCCTATAATAGAAAAAGCTAAATACGCCAATAATTACGATTATAACAAAGCGGTTTATTTAATGAGTGAATTTGACATGCTTGAAAACGGATTTTTTATGATTAAAGAAGATGAAAGCTACGCATCGCCCATTGCAACATTGTTTTATGAATATTATGATTCGGTTTCAGATTTAAAAAAAGAATTAGACATAAATAAAGATAAAATTCAATGCATCGTGTCTAACGGATTTACAGAAAATGAAATCGCTTTTGGAGCCACTCAAAAACCACAACTTTGGGATTATGCAGATCGTGTCGATTCTATTGAATTTTTGTTAGCAATTTGATGAAAAAATTATTGAATTTTTAACACGAAATACCCAATTTATTAGCAACTTTGCAACTTAAATTTTATCCCTTTACCCAATTTTTAGAAAAGTTGAGAAAAGGTTATAACAAAAATAAATATTAATTAAAATTTACCCACTAAATTCCCTTTCCCTTGGAAAGGGTTGGGATAGGAAATGAAAAAACATAACTTTAGTGCTGGCCCTTGTATTTTACCCCAAAGTGTTTTATTAAAAGCATCAGAGGCTGTAATGGACTTAAATAACAGTGGTTTATCTTTAATTGAAATATCTCATAGAAGCAAAGCTTTTGTCGATATTATGGAAAACGCAAGATCTCTAGCTATAGAATTACTTGGTTTAGAAGGCAAAGGTTACAAAGCGTTATTTTTACAAGGTGGTGCAAGTACACAGTTTTTAATGGTGGCGCTAAATCTTTTAGAAAAAAGAGCAGGTTATTTAAACTCTGGAACTTGGGCAGATAAAGCCATAAAAGAAGCCAGAATTTATGATGATGTATATGAAGTAGGTTCATCTAAAGAAGCCAATTTCAACTACATTCCTAAAGGTTACGATATTCCTGAGGATTACGATTATTTTCACTGCACCTCAAACAACACCATTTTTGGTACGCAAATGAAATCGTTTCCGAACTCGCCAATCCCAATGGTTTGCGATATGAGTAGCGATATTTTTTCTAGAACTTTAGATTTTTCAAAATTTGATTTAATATATGCCGGAGCTCAAAAAAATATGGGACCCGCAGGCACAACTTTAGTGGTTATTAAAGAAGATATTTTAGGTAAAGTGTCTCGTAAAATCCCATCAATGATGGATTATAAAAAACACATAGGTAGTGGCAGTATGTTTAACACACCTCCAGTTTTTCCAGTTTACACCACTATGTTAACTTTAGAGTGGTTAAAAGAACTTGGTGGTATTGCAGCTATTGAAAAGGAAAATGATAAGAAAGCCACTTTAATGTATTCTGAAATTGATTTAAATCCATTGTTTAAAGGATTTGCAGTAAAAGAAGATCGTTCAAACATGAATGCAACCTTCACTTTAGAAAACGAAAACTTAAAAGAAACCTTTGAAACCATGCTTAAAGAGGCTGGTGTAGAAGGCTTAAACGGTCACCGAAGTGTTGGTGGCTATAGAGCTTCAATGTATAACGCGTTACCATTAGATAGCGTGAAAGTTGTAGTAGAAATAATGAGTGAATTGGAAAGTAAAGCTTAAACAGTTTACAGTAGGCAGCTGCAGTTTATAGTGCTTACTCAATCGCAAAAAATAATATCGTCATTCCAAACACTACTGAAATCAAAATATATTTTGATTGAAAGTATTTTACGAAGTAAACAGGAATCTCATCAAAAGATTGCCACGTCATACTTCCTCGCAATGACAAAAAAATAAAATTTAATTTTAAGTTGAATTATTAATCGTTCGCAGAACTTTTAACTTTTAACTTTTAACTTTTAACTTAGATAAATGAAAGTATTAGCAAACGATGGTATTTCACAAAGCGGCATTGATGCGTTAGAAAAAGGTGGATACGAAGTAATTACAACCACAGTAGCACAAGAGCAATTAATAAATTACATCAATGAAAAAGATATTGCAGTTTTATTAGTAAGAAGTGCAACAACTGTTCGTAAAGATTTAATTGATGCTTGTCCAAGTTTAAAAATTATTGGTCGTGGTGGTGTTGGTATGGATAATATCGATGTGGAATACGCTCGTGAAAAAGGACTTAGTGTCATTAACACACCAGCATCTTCATCGCATTCTGTTGCAGAATTAGTTTTTGGGCATTTTTACGGATTAGCACGTTTTTTACATAACTCAAATAGAGATATGCCACTTGAAGGCGATAGCAACTTTAAAGGTTTAAAGAAAGCTTATGCTAAAGGAACCGAATTAAAAGGAAAAACTTTAGGGGTTTTAGGCTTTGGTCGTATTGGTCAAGCTACAGCTAAAGTGGCACTAGGCGTTGGTATGAAAGTAGTAGCTTTCGATCCTTTTTTAGAAAAAGCGAATTTAGAATTAAATTTCTATGATGGTCAAAAAGTAAACTTTGATATAAAAACCATTTCAAAAGAAGACGTTTTAAAACAAGCCGATTTTTTAACACTTCACGTTCCTGCTCAAAAAGATTATGTTATTGACGAAGCAGAATTTAAAATGATGAAAGATGGTGTTATCATAGTAAATGCAGCGCGTGGTGGTGTACTTAATGAAATCGCACTTGTAAAAGCTATTGAAAACGGTAAAGTGGCAAGAGCAGCTTTAGATGTTTTTGAAAAAGAACCAAAACCAGAAATGCAGTTATTAATGAATTCTGCATTATCATTGACGCCACATACTGGTGCAGCAACCAATGAAGCTCAAGATAGAATTGGTACGGAGTTA
Organism: Flavobacteriaceae bacterium; assembly: GCA_049791475.1. GTDB lineage: Bacteria > Bacteroidota > Bacteroidia > Flavobacteriales > Flavobacteriaceae > CAXBID01. Next base: position 6,006 of record JBAQZZ010000259.1, read on the forward strand.
GCTGAACAAATAATAAGTATTCTTGGATAAAGAATATTTTTAAAATAAAATGTGACCGAAATAGTTTATTTGAGTCCTAACTACAACACGTTAGGGCTTTTTTTGTACATTGACCTTTCAATTTTATTAATCTTTTAAATTAAAAATAAAAATTATGTCTGGAATTTTAGATTTATTAAACAGTGACCTCGGAAAAACAATTGTTAGTGGAGTTGCGGGTCAAACCAAACAACCTCAAAACAAAACACAAGATGTTTTAACTATGGCATTACCCGTTTTAATGGCAGCTATGAAGCGTAATGCAGCAACACCTCAAGGTGCTGAAGGATTAATGGGTGCATTAAGTAGCAAACATGATGGTAGTATTCTTGATAACCTAGGCGGTTTATTTGGTGGTGGTGTTGATGAGAATGTTATGAGTGATGGTGAAAAAATTCTAGGACATGTTTTAGGAAATAAACAACAAAACGTTACTAATACTTTAGGTGCAAAATCGGGAATGGACGCAGGTTCTGTTGCACAAATATTAAAAGTAGCAGCTCCAATATTAATGGGTGTTTTAGGTAATCAAGCAAAAAAACAAAACGTTAGTAGCCCAAGTGGAATAGAAGGTTTATTAGGTGGTTTACTTGGTGGAAGTTCTGCTAAAAATGAACAAAGCTTTTTAGAATCTATTCTAGATGCTGATGGTGATGGCAGTGTTATTGACGATGTTGCAGGTATGGTATTAGGCGGAAGCAAGAAAAAAGGTGGTCTTGGAGGATTACTTGGTGGATTGTTTGGCGGAAAATAAAAACACAACTAAATAACGGTTTAAAATGAGTCAGCTTTTTGTTGACTCTTTTTTTGTTAAAAACATTTAAATTCAGTCCCTTAAGGAATGATTTTTGTATATTTAAAACAAAAATGCATTGTTTACTCAATGAAAAGAGCCATGCACTCATTCTTACTTTTTTCTGAGATAGTTATGGCATAGTTTTGACCTGTAAACAAATAGAAAAATGAAAAATATCTTATACACCTTAGTTGTTTTCGGATTTATTGTTGGCTGTAATACAACCAAACCTATAGCTTCAAAAAAAGTAAAATCTGAAAAAGAACTTGCCCAAATCAATAATGATACGGTTACTATTGAAAATGATGAACTGGAATATGAAATCATTATTATAGAACCTGGATTTAATTTTTGGTTGGCAAGTAGGGCGCAACCAGAAGGTTTTTATTCGCAGCAATTTTTAGAAAACAGAAACTACATATATGTTGTCGAATGGAACCAACGTGTGCTGCAACCACAACTGTTTAATCCTAACTTATACGAACTACAAATTGATTATCAATCAAACATAGATTATGGGTACGAGGTAAACTATAAACTTTACAACTACTTTATTTATTTTCAACTTACCTACAACCAAAGATTAGGACCGTTTGTTCCTAGAATTTAAAAGCTTTTTGCTTATTTTTGCAAGCAAACTATTTGTGTGAAAAAATTTAAAGAAAACTGGGAGATAAATAGTAATTGGCAACTTATTTTTCCTTTTTTAGGATTAATTGGTTTAGGCTATTCGTCTTATAAACTTTCATATGCATTCCTGAAAAGTTTTGGTGAAGTATTTATAGTATTACTGAGTGTCATAATTTTTTTCGCTTTACTAAAATTAACTCTTTTAATTTTCAATAAGTTAGAAAAGAAATGGCAAGTAAATCAACGGTGGGAAATGATTAACATATTTCTAGTGTTTGCCATCACTGGTTCGGCTTCCGTATTTATTAGCAGACCCTTAATAAAATTAGCTGGTATTAATAAAGAAAATTTATCAACCTGGGTTTATTGGGTATTGTATATCATTATAGGGTTTGTTTTTTATCAAATTTTTCTTGTTTTAATAGGATGGATTTTTGGTCAACATAAATTCTTTTGGGATTTTGAAAAAAAGATGCTTCGTAGAATTGGTTTTAAACGCTTTCTTGATTAATGCTAAAATTTAAAGAACATATCATCTTTAAAACTGTTACATTAGCTCTAGTCGTATCATTGTTAATCCCTTCTATTGTTAAATTTTCCCATATTTTTTCACATCACGAACACAAGGTTTGTGTGGGTGAAACATCAACCCATATTCATGAAGTAGATTTAGATTGTGAGTTCCATAAGTTCCAGCTCAACAAAAATTTTGCGTTTACAGATTCATATTTAGAGTTATTTTCAGAGGAAGAAGACCCTTTGCAAATAGTTTCGCAATACAACTTCCTTAGTAAATACCAACGCTTACACTTTTCACTTCGGGGACCTCCCGCGTTAATTTAATAATATTCACGTACGTCGATTTTTTTTTCGGCTTCAATCAATAATTATTAAATTAAATATTTACCTATGAAATCATTTATAAATGTATTGCTATTACTGGCAATTACGAATCTATACAGTCAAAATACAGTGCAAGGCCATGTCACAGACTCAAACACACAAGAGCGCTTGGCTTTAGTAAATATATACATACCACATCTGGAAAAAGGCACAACTACCAATGAAAATGGGAGTTTTATATTAGAAAATCTGCCCATTGGAAACTATAATATTCTGTTTTCAATGATTGGGTATAAAACCCAATCGTTCAACATCAGTATGCCATCAACAGATAACATCAAAATTAGCTTAACGCCGTCTGCAATAGAAATGGAAAGCATCATCATCTCAACCCCATTTCACAAATTGCAAAGTGATAACGTGATGAAAGTGGAACAAAAAAGCATTAAAGATTTAAGAACCAGTGGATCTGTAACCTTATCAGATGGCATTACAAATATTGCCGGTGTTGAAAGCGTAACTACAGGTTTAAGCATTGGAAAACCCGTTATTAGAGGGTTGAGCTCCAATCGTGTTTTGGTTTATACACAAGGCATTCGTTTGGAAAACCAACAATTTGGAGACGAGCATGGCTTGGGCATAAACGATGCCGGTATTGAAAGTGTGGAAGTTATAAAAGGCCCCGCTTCCCTGCTCTATGGCAGCGATGCGCTTGGTGGTGTGCTGTACTTAAATCCTGAACGCTTTGCAAGCAATAATACATCGGCTGGAGATATTAACGGCAATTATTACAGTAATACACAAGGTTATAGCACAAATGCAGGCTATAAATCTTCTGAAAATAATTTTAAATTTTTGTTTAGGGGAAGTATTGCTGAGCATTCAGATTATAAAACGCGAAATTATCGTGTAACCAATACACGGTTTAGAGAACAGGATTTTAAAGCGGGCATTGGCTATCAAAATAATGCCTTTAAAACCGAGTTTCGCTACAATATGAACAATTCTAAATTAGGAATTCCAGAAACTATTGGCGAGCAATCTACAAACAGAACGCCCTTGCCTCCTTTTCAGGATATTACCAATCATATATTCAGTACAAAATCTACGGTGTTTTTAAATAATTCCAAATTGGATATTAACTTAGGGTTTATTTATAATAACAGAAAAGAACTTGAAGAATATCGCAATGATGAAGACCAGGAAATGGGAGCGGCCCGCGAAGGTGATGAAATTTTGGAAACCGCACTACACATGAAACTTAAAACGGGCAATTATGATGTTAAATACAGTTTGCCAAAATTAGGCAAATTTGAGACCATTGTTGGTGTACAGGGGATGAACCAAACCAATTCCAATTATGGAGAAGAAGAATTAATTCCCGATGCCACTACCAACGATTTTGGGATTTTAGCAACATCACATATTCATTTTGAAAAAGCCGATGTACAACTTGGGGGGCGATATGACCTTAGAGATATTGATGTTTTGAATGGTATCAATAGATCATTTAACAGTTTTAATGGCGCTATTGGAGTTAAAACAGATTTAGCAACAAACATTACGGCAAGAGTAAATTTTGCCACTGGTTTTAGGGCGCCCAATCTATCCGAATTAACTTCAGATGGCACCCACGAAGGTACCAACCGTTACGAAATTGGGGATAAAGATTTAAAGAGCGAGCAAAATTTTCAAACCGATGTGTCTTTGGAATTTAAAAACGAACATGTAGAATTATTTGCCAACGGATTTTATAATAAAATAAACAATTATATTTTCATATCTCCCAACGGCGCCTTTGTTGATGAAAACCCTGTGTTTTTGTATTTACAGGACAATGCCAAATTATATGGTGGCGAATTCGGGTTTCATTTGCACCCACATCCTTTAGATTGGTTGCATTTTGAAAGTAGTTTTGAAATGGTTGCTGGCAAACAAGATAATAACGCCTATTTACCGCTCATTCCAGCCAATAGCTTAACAAATATAATTCGCATGGAATTTGAAAAACCATGGGTAAAACAAGGCTATGCATTTATTAAATTAAGAACTACGTTTGACCAAAACAACGTCAGTCCTTTTGAAACAAACACACCAGGCTATAATCTGTTAAGTGCCGGTTTAGGTGGCAGTTTTTCGTTCCTTAAAAATGAACTAAGTATTACCATTTCAGGTACCAACTTAACCAATGCCACTTATATTAATCATTTATCACGTTTAAAACCTGATGGGATTTTCAATATGGGAAGAAATATTAACTTAGGATTTACTTATAATCTTTAATACTAATAACAATTTTTGCTATAATTTATTTATATTTATGTCTAAATAATCTTACTAAATAATTGAAACCATTAAAAAGTCACTATAAGCTTAAATTAATTTGGCTGTTTATAGTGTCTTTTTCTTTTGTTAACTCTCAAACTAAAAATATTTTAATAAATCAATTAGTTAAAGATTTTAATGATTTAACAGAAAACATAAATTCAGACAATTTATATATACAGACCAGTAAAGGCATTTATGAAACTGAAGAAGATTTGTGGTTTAAAGCTTATGTTTTAGATGCACAATATCTTATTCCTTCTAACAGAAGTAAAACACTCTATGTTCAGTTAATTAATGATGAAACAAAACAAGCGGTCTGGGAAGAAAAATATGAAATAGAAAATGGCTTTGTTGATGGGCATCTTTACATACAAGATTCATTAAAAACGGGACGATACTCACTTTCCGCTTATAGCGAACATTCCTATTTCCAAAATCAAGAAGCATTTTACGCGCTAAAAAAAGTAAACATTGTTAAAAATATAAAACAAAAAATTGAAGTTGCTTCCGTTAAAAATGATACCATAGCTCAATTTTCATTATTTCCCGAAGGCGGTTATTTGGTTTCCAATCTTAAAAATACATTAGCCTTTAAAGCTATAAATAAAGAAGGTTTGCCTGTTGGTGTTTCAGGTACGCTGTTTGAAAATGATGTTCCTATTTTAAAATTTAAAAGTTTCCATGCTGGAATGGGTCGTTTTAATTTTAAACCCAATAATTCAAAAAAATATCATATTCAACTTTCTGAAACTGATAAAAAATATCAACTACCTGAAATTAAAAATTTTGGTAAAGTACTTCGTTTAATTTCAAACACAAACAATTTCTTAAACTTTAAAGTATCAAAAAGTAAAAATCAAAAAACAGAAACTATTTATATAAGGCTGCAAATAAGAGGTGTTATTTACAGTATGGCTTCTACCATATTAAAAGATGAAATTATTATAAAAATACCATTAAAGAATGTACCACAAGGTATTGCTGAAGTGACACTTTTTGATTCTGATTTAAAACCAATTACTGAACGCTTAGTGTATGTT
>JBAQZZ010000260.1:0-4088 GCA_049791475.1 Flavobacteriaceae bacterium
TTCATTGTCCGAATTGTAAAAGTGAAAAAATAAATCTGTTTTCAACTATTAAAGATTTAAAATCGTTTTTAGCCTTTATTTTCGGGTTTATTTCTGGCACGCTTCCTTTTTATGCCAAAGATAAATACCGATGCAGTAACTGTAATACGGAGTTTGATTTAGAATAATTAAGCATACTCTAAAGAAACTATATTATAAGCATTTTTTAATTTTTTAATGACCAACTCTATATCCTCTTCGTTTAAGTGCCCGTATCCAAAACGAATAGCGCAGGTGTTTTTATCTTGATAGAGAATGGTTTTCGGAAGAAATAAATTATTCTTTTCAGCTTCTTCTGCTAATTTAACCAATGATATTTTTAATTTAAATTGTAGCCATATGGCTAATCCGCCTGATGGTCTTTCCCAAGTTATAATACCATCAAAATACTTTTTTAAAGATTTGCATAAACTATCTCGCCTGTGTTTATAAACTATACTATTTTTCTTGATTAATCGATGAATTTCACCTTCATAAATAAGCTCTGATAGCATTTGTTCTTGAATTAAATCACCTTGTCTATCTAATATTTTTAAATAGTTTTTAGCCTCAGAAATTAAATTTTCTGGCGCTATTACAAACCCTGTTTGAAAACTTGGAAATAACGATTGCCCCAACTTACCCAAATAAATAATAACACCATTAGCATCTGAACTTGCCATAGGTAACATAGCAGAACCTTCAAACTGAAAATCGTAATCGTAATCATCTTCAATTATAGCAAAGTTATAGGCTTTAGCTAATTCTAATAATTTTAAACGGCGTTCGGCACTCAGCGTTGTGGTTGTTGGGTAATGCCTATGTGCACAAACATACACACAACGAATACTTCCTTTTACAAAATGTGTTTTTATATAATCAACATCTAAACCATTTGCATCAACTGGAATCGTTTTTATAGTCGCGCCAGCTTGTTGAAAAAGCATGTTTGTAGCATAATTACTTAAATGCCCAACTAAAACAATATCGTTAGGTTTTATTAATAATTGCGAAACAATATATAAACTCATTTCTGTACTTCGCGTACTCATCAAATTATTGGGTTTTATATGAAAACCTCGTGTTGCATTTAAATAATTACAAAGTTGCGTTTCAAAAACGGAATAGGATAATTGGATGGTTTTATTCCATTTAGAAATTAAAGTTTTTCGTTTCATCGCGGCACTATACCATCTAGAAAACTGATGTACTGAATGTAATCTCAAATCAGGATTACCATCATTAATGCTATATTTAGCTTTTGTTACTTGTAGTGTAGAAGCTAAATTGAACGATGGCTGAAATGGAAAACCTGTGCTTTTAGAATAGTTGTAAACCTGATCTAATTTTTGAGCCGTTGCTTTAATAGTTGCTGTAGTTTGCTCTGGCAACAACACAAATGTCCCTTTATTGGGTATTATTTCTACCCATCCTTGAGAAGCCAGCTCATCATAAACAGCAACAACTGTATTTCTATGAATTTTCAATATTCCACTTAAAACACGTGTTCCTGGTAACTTAGCTCCTGTTAATAAATAACCACGTTGAATAGCATTTATAAGTTGTTGCGCTATTTGAATATAAACAGGTTGTGAACTACCTTTGTCGAAATGTATTAATTGCTTTAAAAGATCGCTAACCGGACTATTCATTGTTTTAAAACTGGACTATTATACTCGTCCGGAAAGTTACGATTTTTGCAGCGTTTTAAACTAATTGTTTTATGAAGACTAAATTTACTATAATCGTACTTATTTTGTGTGCTTTAACAACTCAAGCACAACAACAAGCTTTGGACACCATCGTAGTTTCTTCAACAAGAATAGACTTACCTTTTAAAGAAAACTCACGAACAATTGATATTATTTCTTCTGAAGACATTAAGAATAGCGCTACTAATAATATCGCAGATTTATTACAACAAGTAGCAGGCGTAGATATTAGACGTCGGGGTACCGCTGGCAGTCAAGCCGATTTATATATTAGAGGCGGAAGTTTTGATCAAACACTTCTGCTTATTGATGGTATAAAAATGGACGATGCGCAAACCGGACATCATACCATGAATGCCGCTTTACCCATTGAAGTTATTGAGCGTATTGAAATTATAAAAGGACCAGCCGCACGTGTTTTTGGACAAAATGCATTTACTGGCGCCATAAATATTGTTACAAAAAATAACTTAAATAATTCTGTTTCTGTAAATATGGAAACGGGCTCTTTTGGGCAATTAAATGGTTCTGTTACTGTTGGCACAGAGTTGGAAAATTCATCTCACATTATTCATATCGGGAAACTAACCTCTGAAGGTTATAGAAATAATTCAGATTACGATAATTCAAATTATTTTATTAAAAGTGTTTTCAACAAAAAAGAGCAACCTATAGAAATGATTGCTACTTTTTTCGATCGTAATTTTGGTGCGGAAAATTTCTATACTACCAATCCAACTTTTAATGAATACGAAGAAACACAAAACAGTTTAATTGCATTTACTTCGGAATTTAATAACCAAAAACTAAAAATAAAACCAAGAGTTTACTGGAAACGTAATCAAGATATGTTTTTACTAAGACGAAACGAGCCTAGTTTTTTCAGAAATTTTCATATTACCAATAAAATAGGTGCCGAAGTTAATGCATCGTACACTTCAAATATAGGCGTTACTGGTTTTGGAGTTGATCTTTCAAAAGTAGAGATAAGTAGTAATAATTTAGGAAATAGAAACCGTTTTATGGCCAATATGTTTTTAGAACATCGGTTTAAATTACTTAATGATAAACTAGATGTGACGCCTGGTATTGCTGTGACTTATTTTTCAGATTTTAAATTTCATGCATTCCCAGGAATAGATATTGGTTACAAATTAACGGATAACTTTAAATTATACGGAAATGCAGGTTATACCTATCGCATTCCAACATACACCGATTTATATTATAGTGATCCAGCCACAGTTGGAAACGCGAATTTAGAACCTGAAGAAGCCTTATCTGGCGAACTAGGTGCAAAATACATAACACCCAAATTTACTGGTGGTTTTGCTTTTTTCTATAGAGATGCTAGTAAATTAATTGATTATGTAAAAGATGTAGATACCGACCCTTTTATGGCAACAAACCTAAGAGATTTATATACAAAAGGTTTTGAAGTTAATACAAGTTACAATTTCAAAATCAATAATTTAAATCAAAATTTTAGTGTAGGTTATGTGTTTTTAGAAGATCAAGTTGGTGATTTAAATTTAAATTTTTCTAGATATAGTATAAACTCTTTAAAACATCATTTTACTACCCGACTTAGTACGCAATTAGTAAAAAATATAAACTTTAATATTATTTACAAACATGCCGAACGTACCCAAGGGTTAAGTTATAATGTTTGGGATACTTCAATAGTTTTAACCTCAAAACAATTTGAATTCACTGCCATAGCCAGTAATATTTTTGATGCGGATTATATTGAAACTGGTTTTGTACCCATGCCACCAAGCAATGTATTATTTGGTTTGCGTTATAATTTTAAATAAATACTTTACACAAAAACACGCTCATCTATATTAGAGTTAAAGAAAACAACAACTTATCGAATAAAAAAACCTCTCCCAAACCATATAAAAATATACAACAAAGTTGGTGACGCTTATGGTTACTTAACAGATTGTGCTTATACAATTAATTTAATAAATGTTTTCTTAACTTTGAATTCCTAAATTAATAGGCCTTGTCATTAAATCTTCAAGACATACCGCGTGTAAAAACGATTTCTAAATCGGATTTTTTACAGCACTATTTTAAACCACAAAAACCTGTGGTTATTGAGCAGTATATTTGCGATTGGCCTGCATATACCAAATGGAATTTAGATTATATGAAAAGCGTTGGCGGCCATTTAACCATTCCGCTTTACGATGATAGACCCGTTCATTATAAAGATGGATTTAACGAACCTCACGCTAAAATGAAACTTAGCGATTATATCGATTTGCTTAAAAGTGGCCCTACCAAATACCGTATTTTTTTATGGAATGCTCTAAAAGAAATTCCTGAATTACAAAACGATTTTACATT
>JBAQZZ010000261.1:0-2779 GCA_049791475.1 Flavobacteriaceae bacterium
TGAAATCGTTCTTGCATCGGGGTTCTATAAATGTCCAAGTTTCATTATCTATCTCGTTCATATATTCATAATGTATATCAGGAGTTAAGCTTTTTTTGGTTTTATTGAAATTTATAGTATTTAATAACTTAACCAGTGTGCTGTTTAAAAGATCTATTATAAATTTAAAATACTTGATAAATGAAAATTTATTCGTTAAAACAGAGCTTTCTAACCGGAAGAAAATAGTATACCTCGTTTTTATATGGATGGTATTGAACTGTTTACTTAAAAAGGTTTCAGAATTTTCAGCATTTGATTCCATTAATACATTTTTATTTAACTTTTTTATCGCATGGTTAAATACATAAGACGAGACAATGGTTCCTTGGTAATTTTCTGCAATCCACCAGTCGAACAACCAATTCATTTTTTTTTGCGAACCATCTTTTAAATTTATGATATCTGGAATAATCAGCAAATACGATATCATGTTATTGTTTTCCAAGCATAAGAAGGCACAATAATCATCAGGTTCTATTCGGTTGTTCCCCAAAAGCCACAACGCCTTGCTTTTAGGCATTAATATCCTTTCATTTTGCCAATATGTGTTTTTATCAATGGCATCAATTAGGTTGTTTTTTGTTAAATCTATTACTTTTAAGTTGGGGTTCATGGTCAATTTCCTGTAAATTACTAAAAAGTGTTTAAAACTAATGGCATCCAAATATATAATTATCTTCTGTAAAAATTCATGCTAAATTATTAAATTACTTGCTATCAATTTGAATATAAATATTGAATAAGCTTAAGTGTGGTTATAGAACTGGTTTAAGCGTTTTTCAATTGGCAAAATGAAATTTTAACTCACTTTTTGTCTTTTTTTTACTCCGTAGCTATGCTATGCAGTTCAAAAAAGCCTTCATTTGATCAAAAAATCTCTTCCCGATAGATCGGGATTTCGCTTCAATCAAAAAAGTTTAAACCAGTTCATCTAAATACATGGCAAAAATTGGTAACCATTCAGCCGAGTGAAAATTGGAGTGCGCATTAGGGGCGTTAGCCCTGTAGTCTTAGCAGCAAAATGAGCCATGATGATGGATTAGGGGCTTTAGCCCTGACATCTTTGATAAAATAATTGTGTACGTGTTTGCCAATGTTTATTAAATTTCAGGGCTATATCTTTTTTGTTCATTATCGTGTTATTTTACGAAGATAACAGGGCTACGCCCCTTTTTTTTATTTAATTAACGTTTGTATCTACGACGATTTTAGGGCTAACGCCCCTAATATTGTCTTATAAAACGTAATGGGTTTTAATCTTTTCAACACTTGATTCGCATTATCAATAATTTTTATCTAAATAATCAAAAGGCTTTACACCATCGGTATCTTTAAAAGTTATTATGGTGCCTGTAAATTCGCCGTTTTGTTCTTTAACTATTTTGTTTAACAGTACCCGATTGTATTCCAAAAAAACCATTTTTACTTCCTCTACAGTAGGTTTTGTAATTTTGGTTACAGTAATTTCATTTTTGGTTAAAATACCGTCTCCATCATCATCAGCATCTAAGTAATTTGGTTTTCCATCACCATCGGTATCGTCATCTGCCAAAAAATCGGCTGTAACAAGCTCTCCATTTCCATTTAAATCTTCTAAATAAGACGGGATACCATCCCCATCATGATCATTTTGAAACATCTGTAATAATTCAAACTTAAAAATCAAAGGTGAATACCATAAGGGCGGACTTATGCTATTGGTAAAGTCAGGAAAATATGCCAATCCCGAAGGCAGGAACATCATGCCCATTCCGGTGTTAGTAAAACTTACCGTGCCATCACTATTATCAACAAAAGATTCAGCAGTATTAAATTCTGGAAACACTTTTGTCCATCCAAGTATTACTTTAGTTAAATCGAAAAGGTTTTGTACTGGATTCACTAAACCTTGACTATCAAATACTGCTCCATCAATTGTAAATCCTTCATAGTTTGCACGAATGTTATCAGCAAATGTTGGAGAATCTCCCCCTCCTTTATTCAATTCCAATACAAAGTATTCGTAATCAATATTCTTATAAACCAATTTTTTAGGTTCTCCTACAGCCGTTTTAAGCTTCGTATAGCCACTAGGAACATTTTCTCCATCTAAAACCTTAATAATGATTATATCGGAAATTTTTGGGTTTGGAAGCGATGCGAAATCAGTAGCATTGTAATAATGGGTGTCTAAATACTTGTTCAAGGAATCCATATCTGCAAGATTCTGTTCTGCTCTGTCTCTTAATACAATAGGTTCAATTGTTGGTGTGTCATCCTTTTTACAGGATACAAAACCAACTATCAAAAATACAATATATAGACTGATTTTTCTTAAGTTCATTTGATTATTCAATTTTTAAAAAGGGCGAATGCAAATTTTTTATTAAACAAAGTTCAAAAATCGAGACTATTCGATTATTCCTTATTTTTGAGGCGCAAGATACAATTTAAATATAATTTTGCATAACAACATTAACGTAGTTTTAATTTTAATTGTATGCGCATAGACAAGTATTTATGGTGTGTAAGGTATTATAAAACCAGAACGCTGGCAACAACGGCCTGCAAAAAAGGGCATGTGCGCGTAAACCAAGATGTTGTTAAACCCAGCAGGGAAGTCTATGCCCAAGATGTTATTGAATTAAGAAAAGACCAAATTAACTACCGCCTTACTGTTAATGATATTCCTGAAAGTAGAATTGGTGCCAAATTAGTTGATATTTATAGAACCGATACCACACCTAAAGAGCAATTT
>JBAQZZ010000262.1:0-3783 GCA_049791475.1 Flavobacteriaceae bacterium
TATTTATCTTTGGCATAAAAAGGAAGCGTGCCAGAAATAAACCCGAAAATAAAGGCTAAAAACGATTTTAAATCTTTAATAGTTGAAAACAGATTTATTTTTTCACTTTTACAATTCGGACAATGAATAGGATTACCAGCATCATCAATCGAAAATTTTTGAATGGATTCTAAAATGTGTTGCGCCTTTAAAGCATCAAGAGATAGTACTTTTAGCTTAACGCCTCCAATAGCGTTGCTCACCAACGGATCGGTGTCAATAGTAAAATTATCAGATAAAAAAACTTGAATGCCTTCCGCCTCTAAACGCCCTTTTATAATTTGAGCTTCAGTTGAATATTGAAACTTTGCTACAGTTTTAAAGGTATTGCTCATAAATTAGTTTTATTCATATTACAAAAATACTATCTTAGTTGTTTAAAATTTAACCCATGAATAAATTTCTTTTTTGTCTTTTCTTTTTAGGTCTTCATCTGTCAATTTTCGCACAAGTATCTTCAAAATACACCATTTCTTTTGAAAACGCGGTACATCATGAAGCTAATATTGAGGCCGTTTTTACCAACTTAAGAGCAGATGAAGTTGAATTTAGAATGAGTAGAACATCACCTGGGCGTTATGCTTTGCATGAATTCATGAAAAATATTTATGCTGTAAACGTAACTGATGGTAAAGGAAATATATTGAATGCTACCAGACCAAATCCATATTCTTGGAAAGTAAAAGGACACGATGGCACTATAAAAGTAAGTTACATTTTATTTGCAGATAGAGGTGATGGCACCTATTCTCAAATTGATGAAACGCATGCGCATCTCAATATTCCTGCAACGTTTATTTATGTGCCAAGTAAAGAAAAGGATGCTATTGAAGTCACTTTTAACGTTCGTGAAGATTTAAATTGGAAAGTAGCCACACAGTTAAAACCTGTTTCAGGCAATACTTATGCCGCTTATGATTTGCAATATTTTATGGACAGCCCAACAGAAATCAGCAATTACAGTAAACGGGCGTTTAATGTTGATGGACAAACCATAAATTTTGTTTTACACCACAACGGAACGGAAGCAGAATTAGACACCTATTTTGAAAATGTAAAAAAAGTTGTGTTACAAGAAAAAGCTGTTTTTGGTGAGCTTCCAAAGTTTGATTATGGGAATTATACGTTTTTAGCTTGCTACATACCAAATGCTTCTGGTGATGGCATGGAGCACCGAAATTCAACCATTTTAACTAATACCAGACCTCTAGCAAATGGCGGAATGGATGGAAATATAGGCACCGTATCTCATGAATTTTTCCATAGTTGGAACGTGGAGCGCATACGCCCAAATAGTTTAGAACCCTTTAAATTTGATGAAGCCAATATGAGTGGTGAGCTTTGGTTTGCTGAAGGTTTTACGAGTTATTACACAACTTTAATTTTGTGTAGAGCGGGTTTAATTAGTAGAGAGCAATATGTAAATGGCATAACAGGATCTTTTAATTATGTTTGGAATTCTCCAGGGTTACATTTTTTAACCCTATTGAAATGAGTTACCAAGCACCTTTTGTTGATGCAGCGCGCTCTGTAGATCCTGTAAACAGAAGCAACACCTTTGTTTCGTACTACTCCTATGGAAGTATGCTTGGGCTGGCTTTAGATTTAGCGCTTCGTGAAAAAGAATTAAATCTTGACGATTATATGAGACTGGTTTGGATAACCTACGGCGAACAAGAAAAACCATATACCGTAAAGGATTTGCATAATGTATTAAACGATTATGCTGGGAAAGATTTTGGAAATTTCTTCTTTAATAATTACATCTATAAAAGCAATATGCCAGAAATGAAAAGCTTGCTAAATAGTGTTGGAGTGTTGTTAACTCAAGATAAAAGTACAGTCGATTTTGGGGCAACTGTAAAAAACGGTTTAATTACTGAAAACACCACTATGGGGCTTTCAGCGTATAATGCAGGATTAGAAAATGGCGATAAAATTATTAAAGTGAATGCCGTTTCAATTAACGAATCTACCGATTTTAATTACCTCATAAATACGTTTAAACCAAACGATGACATCAAAATAGTTTACGAACGTTTTGGAAAAACAAAAGAAACAACAGTAACATTACTAGCTGGTAATACATATACGTTAAGCTTGTTTGAAGCCAATAATTTAAAACTAGACGAAAAACAAAAAGCATTACGAGACGCTTGGTTGCAGGCTAAATAGCCATTTTATTTTTCATATTCTCATAATTAAAAATATCTTTTTTTGATAAAAAATTATTGTTTATCAATAATTTTTATATATTTGTTATTGTTAAACAATAATAAATTATGAATACAAAACAAGTTTTATCTGTAATGAAAGTAGTCTCTTGGGTTATCTTTATTGGACTATGCATTAATACAGGGGCTATAATTATTTCATTTCTTGTAAGTCTTTTTGTGAACCCAGAAGCTGCAAGTGACCTGTATATTAACCTTAATATGTCTAAGCTTTATGAATATAATTTATGGTATTACATTTCAATGATGTCATTAATAATTGCTTTGTTAGCATTAAAAGCATATATATTTTTCTTGGTTATCAAGATTTTTTCAAAAATTCATGTCAATAATCCGTTTAGCTCAAATGTCGCTGCTTTGGTTTATAAAATCAGCTATGTTGCATTGAGTATAGGTGTAATGTCAATCATAGCAAGCTCATATAAAATGTGGTTGGTGAAAAAGGATTTTATAACACCGATAAGTTTTGGGAGTCAAGAGTTTCTATTTATGGCGGGTATATTATTTGTTGTAGCGTTTATTTTTAAACGAGGTGTTGAAATTCAAAATGAAAACGAATTAACTATTTAACAAATGAAAGACAATATTAATATTCTAACCATAGTTACTTGGGTGCTTTTATTGTCCTCGGTAGCGGTGTTACTTAATGATTTTCGTGAGTTTGATTTCAAGCAGTTTGAAAATTTTCAAAACTGGGCAAAAACAGCAGATGGAAATGAATCTTGGTTTACTTCAAAAAACGCTATACAATGGAGTTATTATGCTCTTAGTGCAGGATTGTTTTTTTGGAGAGGCTATCTTATTTATGGTTTTTCTTATTTTTTATTCATTCTTAAAGAAATAGAAAACGGAAATTACTTCAGCGACACTAATATTAAACATTTTAAAAAAATAGGAAATATATTTATCTGGTACACCGTAAATGTTTTAGTATTAAGATTTCTTTTAGCAGCTACACGAGAATCTACCTTTAACTTTTTTAACGAACTCAAAGCAGAATTCACATTTTTAATTCCAGCAGGATTAGCATTTTATATTTTTGCTGAAATGTTTAAACGTGCCAAAAAAGCTGAAGACGAAAACGAACTAACCATATAATTATGCCAATAATTGTAAATCTTGATGTAATGTTGGCTAAACGCAAAATGCGAAGTAACGAGTTGGCAGAAATAATTGATATAACACCCGCAAATCTTTCTATTTTAAAATCTGGGAAAGCTAAGGCGGTACGGTTTTCAACTTTAGAAGCTATTTGTAAAGCGTTAGACTGTCAACCTGCCGATATTTTAGAATATGTAAAAAATTAGTAAAAACCTGACAGGTGGGGTGTCAAATTTGTACGTATTCATAAAAAATCGTTCGGTCTGTTTTTTAAACTTTTTCGGTGTTTAAAAACCTAAAAAGTTAGTAAAATAAGCCACTATGGATTTGAAATCCATAGTTTGAACAAAAGAATGAAATTCTTTTTTAGAGAAGGGCTTGTCATTCCGAATGAGGCACGAAGAGGAAT
>JBAQZZ010000263.1:0-3610 GCA_049791475.1 Flavobacteriaceae bacterium
AAGGACTCCTATAAAGAGCAGACCGCCCAAATAGAAACTTTGGAGGAAGAAGTTAAAAACTCCACCGATATTGATAAGAACGAGGATATCTATACCGAAATAGATAAACTGAAGGAAGAGGCCTATAAAATTTCCGAGGAAACCTTAAACCAACTACTTCCAGAAGCCTTTGCGGTGGTAAAAGAAACCGCCAAGCGTTTCGCCAACAATGAGACCTTGACGGTAACCGCCTCAGAATTTGACCGTTTACTGTCCGGCTCCAAAGATTATGTAACCCTGGAAAGCACGAATGCTATTTGGAAAAATTCTTGGGACGCCGCAGGTAAGGAAGTTACCTGGGACATGGTACATTATGATGTGCAATTGATTGGCGGAATTGCCCTACACCAAGGTAAAATTGCCGAAATGCAGACCGGGGAAGGTAAGACCCTTGTGGCAACCTTGCCCCTATATTTGAACGCTTTGGGTGGCAACGGGGCACACTTGGTAACCGTAAACGACTACTTGGCAAAAAGGGATAGCGCATGGATGGCTCCAATATTCGAATTCCACGGGTTGTCCGTAGATTGCATTGACCATCACAAACCCAATTCTGATGGTAGACGTGCCGCTTATAATGCCGATATCACCTATGGTACCAATAATGAGTTTGGCTTTGATTACCTAAGGGATAATATGGCCCACACCCCAAAAGATTTGGTGCAACGCCCCCATAATTACGCGATCGTGGATGAGGTGGATTCCGTTTTAGTGGATGATGCCCGTACCCCATTGATCATATCGGGTCCCGTACCGGAAGGCGACCGTCATGAATTCAACGAACTTAAACCAAAGGTTAACGAAATTGTACAGAAACAGCGTCAACATTTGACCGGTGTCTTGGCCGAGGCCAAAAAATTGATTGCCGAGGGAGATACCAAAGAAGGTGGATTTCTTTTACTAAGGGTTTTTCGTGGGTTGCCTAAAAACAAGGCGCTTATAAAATTCTTGAGTGAGGAAGGTGTAAAGCAGTTACTGCAGAAAACAGAAAATATCTACATGCAGGACAACAATAGGGAAATGCCCAAAGTGGATGAAGACCTATTGTTCGTGATTGATGAAAAGAACAATCAGATAGAGCTGACCGATAAGGGTGTCGATTATATCTCTGGGGAGCAAAACCGAGACTTCTTTGTCATGCCCGATATTGGTGCCGAAATCGCCAAAATAGAGCAGCAGGACCTTGAAATTGAAAAGGAGGCAGAACTTAAGGAAGAACTCTTCAAGGACTTCACCATTAAAAGTGAGCGTATACATACCATGAGCCAGTTGCTCAAGGCCTATACCCTATTTGAAAAGGATGTGGAATACGTTGTCATGGACAATAAGGTAATGATCGTGGATGAACAAACCGGTCGTATTATGGATGGCCGTAGGTACTCAGACGGTTTGCACCAAGCCATAGAGGCTAAGGAAAGTGTCAAAATCGAAGCCTTGACCCAGACCTTTGCCACCGTTACCCTACAGAACTATTTTAGAATGTACAGTAAACTTGCGGGTATGACGGGTACTGCGGTAACCGAAGCAGGCGAGTTTTGGGAAATCTATAAGTTGGATGTTATGGAAATTCCGACGAACAGGCCCATTGCAAGGCAAGATCGTAATGATTTGATCTACAAGACGAAAAGGGAAAAATACAATGCCATCATCGACGAAGTCACCAAATTGAGTCAAGCCGGTATGCCTGTGCTTATTGGTACCACGTCCGTAGAGATATCGGAATTACTTTCAAAATTATTAAGCGTTCGTAAAGTACCGCATAATGTATTGAACGCGAAACTCCACAAAAAAGAAGCGGACGTAGTGGCTGAGGCCGGTAAGCCCGGGATTGTAACCATTGCAACCAATATGGCAGGTCGTGGTACGGATATTAAGCTGACCGATGCCGTTAAAAAAGCGGGGGGATTGGCTATTATAGGTACAGAACGTCATGATTCTAGACGTGTGGATAGGCAGCTACGCGGTAGATCAGGAAGACAGGGAGATCCAGGAAGTTCGCAATTCTATGTATCGCTTGAAGATAATCTTATGCGTTTGTTCGGGTCCGATAGGGTAGCCAAAATGATGGATAAGATGGGCTTGGAAGAAGGCGAGGTCATTCAACACAGCATGATGACCAAATCTATTGAGCGCGCACAGAAAAAAGTAGAGGAAAATAACTTTGGTGTTCGTAAACGTTTATTGGAATACGACGATGTCATGAACGCACAACGTGAAGTTGTATACAAAAGAAGACGCCACGCACTGCAGGGCGAACGTTTAAAGTTAGACATTGCCAATATGGTCTATGATACCTGTGAGGTTATCGTGGAGGGCAACAAAGCGGCCAACGATTATAAGAATTTTGAGTTTGAACTGATTAAATATTTCTCCATGACCTCGCCCATAGAAGAGGCGGAATTTGGAAAAATGGGAGCTCAGGAAATTACCGGCAAAATCTATAAGGCGGCCTACGAGCATTACAATGAGAAGATGCAGCGCAATGCCGCGGCAGCGTATCCGGTAATTAAAAAAGTGCACGAGGACAATGGCAATAACTTTGAACGTATTGTAGTACCGTTTACAGATGGTAATAAGAGCTTAAATGTGGTCACCAACCTTCAGGAAGCGTATGATACCGAGGGTAAACAGTTGATAACTGATTTTGAGAAAAACATTTCCTTGGCCATAATCGACGATTCCTGGAAAACGCATTTGCGTAAAATGGATGAGTTAAAGCAATCCGTTCAATTGGCCGTCCATGAGCAAAAGGACCCCTTGTTGATCTATAAGTTTGAAGCGTTCGAACTTTTTAAGACCATGATCGAAAAAGTAAACAAGGAAGTGGTTTCGTTCCTTTTCAAAGGAGAACTACCTTCAGAAAATACCAATGCCATTCAAGAGGAACGAAACTTAAGACGTTCCAAGGAAAATTTAAGAACGTCCAAAGAGGAAATTCCAAATAGCGATGAACTGGCGGCCCGCAGTAGGGCGGTTGGTCAAAATCAAGGACAACGCCCTGCGGTTACGGAAACGATTACCAGAGAGCAGCCGAAGATCGGGCGCAATGAGCGTGTCACCATAAAAAATGTTATGAGTGGTGAAAGCAAGACAGTGAAATTTAAGCAAGCGGAACCTTTACTTCAAAAAGGGGAATGGGTGTTGACCGAGGATTAATAGGATTGAGAATTTGATACAGGCCGGGTCGAAAAATTGGAAACAGTTTTTAACCCGGCTTTTTTTATGGAAGAATTTGCTAAAATCCCACATCCATTAGTAAATAAAACAGTGTTTACTTTATAGATTTAGAGCGGTCTGTCTTTTACAATTAAGCCGAAGGCCACTACTGAAATTTTACATTGGTGATTCATAATTCCTTCTCATTGCTTTTGACAGTGTACAAACGCCATTAACTTGCCTACTAAGTAAAGTAAGATTTGCCACTAAAAACCTTGAGCCGGAACCGTTCGAGAAATATATACTATAAATTAAATGATGTAGCTGCCCTTGCACCAAAAACAAGCATCTGTTTATAAATTCCGTAGCCCAAGAAATACAGTAAACAAAAAAATACTAGCATTATGTTAAAAAC
>JBAQZZ010000264.1:0-2981 GCA_049791475.1 Flavobacteriaceae bacterium
GTACTTGGGATTTAAACATTGTACCCTTTATACTTCATCAAAAAGAATGGCAAACTATTGAGAAAGGTATTATTCAACTTGCCGAAATTCTTAATTTGATTTTAAAAGATATTTACGGAGAGCGCAAACTTATAAAAAACGGCATTATTCCGCATGAAGTGGTATTTGCGCATCGCGGGTTTTTAAGGCAATGCGACCAAATTCAATATAATACCACTAAAAATTTATTAATTCATTCTGCGGATCTTTCACGAGGTCCAGACGGACGTATGTGGGTGGTTAACGACCGTACGCAAGCACCTTCGGGAATGGGTTATGCTTTAGAGAATAGAGCAGCCATAAACCGCATTTTACCAGACATACACAACAATATTAATGTAAAACAGTCCTCAGCTTTTTTTCATGACTATAATCAAATGCTTTTAAAGTCTGGACCCAAAAATATTAGTAACCCTAATATTGTTATTCTCACTCCAGGACCTCATAACGAGACTTATTTTGAGCATACTTATATGTCCTCATTTTTAGGTTATCCCCTAGTACAAGGGAACGATTTAGTTGTAAGGAGTGGAAAAGTTTGGATGAAATCGTTAAAAGAACTTAAACAAGTTCACGTTATTTTAAGACGTGTAGATGATGTTTATATGGATCCGTTAGAACTAAGAGAAGACTCATACTTAGGAATTGCCGGATTAGTAGATGTGATAAGACAGAAAAACGTAACCGTTGTAAACCCTATTGGTAGTGGTGTTTTAGAGAATTCTGGGTTGATTCCTTTTATGAATAATATTTCACAATATTTTCTGAATGAAGATTTAATACTACCTCAAATCGCTTCGTGGTGGTGTGGACAAACCAAAGAAAGAAACCATGTTTTAGATAATTTATCTGAATTTATTGTAAAACGTATTGATAGATCAAACAGAGAGAGTATTTATTTTTGTGAATTTTTAAACGCATCCGAATTATCAAAATTAAGAAGAGAAATACTTTCTACACCTTATAGTTTTGTTGCTCAAGAGAAAATTCTATTTTCAACTGCTCCCGATTTTGTAAACGGTAAATTAGAACCTAGAAAAGTGGTAAGTAGAACTTTTGCTATAGCTAAAGATGACACATATAGTGTGATGCCAGGAGGTTTGGTAAGAGTTGCCGCAGAACGTGAAAATTTGCGTGTTTCCAACCAAAGAGGTGGTATTAGTAAAGATTTTTGGGTAGTTACAGATGAACCAGAACACATCATTCAGAATTATTCTTGGGGCACAACACCTCAAAATAAAAAAATATCCGATATAAACGATTTGCCAAGTCATACCGCTGAAAACTTATTTTGGTCTGGACGCTATCTTGGTCGCGCATTAATCACATCAAGATTATTGCGAATGAGTTTAAACCGAATGAATAATTTAAACTACAGTAATAATAAAACAGAAGCTGAAAGCTTAAATTATATTTTTGAGGCGATTACTACTATTACACATACGCTTCCTGGTTTTGTTGGTAAAGGAAAGGAAGCCCTATTTGCAAACCCTTTAAAAGAACTTAACTCATTAGTTTTAGATGAAAAACGCATAGGAAGTTTGGCACAAACATTAGTAAGTTTTACCAATTCTTATTATTCATTGCGAAATTTATGGTCTAAAGACATGTGGCGTGTTTTTGATGGTATAAAAAAACTTTGGAATAAATATGATAAAACAAAAGAATACCCAGCCACAATACTTGTAAAATTACTTGATAATATTATTACAAGACTTATTGCTTTTATGGGTTTAATTGAAGAAAGTATTTTGGTAGATCAAGGTTTACTACTCTATTTTATAGGGTTACAAATGGAACAAGCCAGTTTAACCATAGCTAAATGTAGAGCACTTTTAGTAGTTAAAAATGAAGAACCATTAGAGTATGAGTTACTTGAAGCACTTTTAACCAGCCATGAAAGTCTTAATATTTATAGATACAGTTACCGCTCTTATTTAAGTATAGAAAATGTATTAAACTTAATTATTCTTGATAAAAAATATGCTAGGTCTTTAACTTATCAATTGGCAAGAATACAAAAAGATATTAATCAATTACCTCACAATCATAGTGTTAATGTATTATCCGAATGTCAAGCTATAATTTCAGAAGCAAATATTAGTATTCAAAATTTGAATATAGATACCTTAATGCAGTTAAATGAAGATGACACTTTAAGAGAAAACCTAGAAGTTACACTTTCAGAACTAAGCGACTTATTACATAAAACATCGCTTTCAATTTCCGATACTTATTTTAACCATTCTTACCAACAAACCCAATTAGTTAATCAAAACTTTCCACTACTTTAATGGTCTATCAATTATCACATACAACAAGTTATAAATACCAAAGCGGCGTCACGTTTTGCCATAATATTGCGACCATTAGACCCAAAAATTTAGTTGGTCAAACCGTTTTAGAGTATGAACTAGAAATTAGTCCGGAACCAACTGAAATATCTGAAAAAACTGATTTTTTCGGTAATACTATTACCCGTTTTTCCATACAAAAATTTCATAAAAAATTAATAGTTACAGCAAAAAGTAAAGTTTTAAGAGATAACACTTTACAACCAGATATTTATACTTCAGAAATTGTAAAAAGTATCACTTTAGATGATGCTTTATTAGAAATGAAAAGTATAAACCCTGAAATTTTAGAAGTAAAACAATATGTCTTAGAATCTATACTTATTGCAAATATATCATCAGAAATTGAGGCCTATGCAAAAGTTTCTTTTCAACCCAATAGGCCTATATTTGAAGCCACTTTTGAACTCATGCAGCGTATATTCAAAGATTTTGAGTTTAATGCAGATGTTACCAATGTAGCAACGCCAATTCATGAAGTTATGAAAAACAAGAAAGGTGTGTGTCAAGATTTTGCTCAAATTGGGATTGCCTGTTTGAGATCTGTTGGAATTCCTGCGCGCTATGTAAGTGGTTATATTGAAACTT
>JBAQZZ010000265.1:0-17082 GCA_049791475.1 Flavobacteriaceae bacterium
CCCAATTAAAGGCTTCAGCAATTTCTTTATAAACAATTTTACCATTAACAATATTTAATCCTTTGGCTAAAGCCAAATTACTATCGCAGGCTTTTTCCCATCCTTGATTTGCTAATTTAATAACATAGCGTAATTGCTTCATATTAATATCCATTATGGAGACATGCTCACTAAAGCATATTGGTAAGAAAATCAAAAAAAAGTCTAGTTCAAATAAACTAATTTTTTTTATGCTTTATTTTTAAAATGATAATGGTAAGCGATAAAATTGAAGTCATAATATTTGCAATTACCATAGATAAGCTATTAATATAAAAACCATATATCAACCATAAAAGCACACCAATAAACATAACCACAAACATGGTTAAAGATATAGCTTCAACATCTTTAGTTTTCCAAGCTTTATATACCTGTGGCACAAATGCCGATGTTGTTAATATGGCAGCTATAAACCCAACTATTTCTATGGTTTTTATTTCAAACATGAGTGGCTTTTAAATACTATTAATGCAAATATTATAATATTCTGGTTTAAAACAACCCATCGTTCTAATTATGTTTCCCTCAATTAAATCTTAGATTTAAAAGAAACTAAATATTCTTTAATTTTGTTGAGTAACTAACTGATGAAATTATAACATGCGAAAACTAAAAAATAGCGAATTAGATAGATTAAGTATTGAGACTTTTAAAGACGTTGAAAAAACGCCTATCATTATTATTCTTGATAATATTAGAAGCTTAAACAATATTGGCTCTGTTTTTAGAACAAGTGATGCCTTTTTAATTGAAAAAATTTATCTGTGTGGAATTACGGCTACACCACCACATAAAGATATTCATAAAACCGCATTAGGAAGTACCGATACTGTAGCTTGGGAATACGCTAAAAACACGCTTGAATTAGTTAAAAAATTAAAATCAGAAGATATAAAAGTCATTTCTATTGAACAAGCTGAAAACGCCACCATGCTAAACGATTTTGCGCCTAAACAAAAAACTACTTATGCGCTAGTTTTTGGAAACGAGGTAAAAGGCGTATCGCAAGATGTCGTTAATGCCAGTGATTTAGTTATTGAAATTCCGCAATTTGGCACAAAACATTCTCTAAATATATCTGTGAGTTGTGGGGTTGTAACTTGGGATTTATTCAGTAAATTACAACACTAAATTATTTAAAAATGAAACTGAAATTTATTTTTTTACTTTTTACAGCCTTATTTCTTTCAGCTATATCTTTAACAGCTCAGGAAATTCCTATTGAATATCTTTCAATGGCTTTACAACCGAACCAACAAGAGCAAAATAAAACTATTTTAATCAACGAAATAGACGGAGTAACAAGTGAACATTTTACTATCACAAGTAATATTACTAAAAAAGTCGACCTTAAAGAAGGCTATAAAACCATTTACTTATTTATAACAGGTTATGGCAACCTAACATCGGGTGGAACAACTTACGAAATTGTACCGGAAACTATTATGTTGCCAAATACAGTTGAAGATATTTCTTTTAAACCTATTGAAAATGATACGCTTCATTATCTTAAAATATCAGTTTTACAAACAGAATTAGATATTGAATACATAAAAACATTTCCGAAGGAACATACCGAAAACATCTACTTTGCAAAGTTTACAGATTGCAAATCGTACACTGAGCCTATTAAAAGTCCACAAACAACAAGCCGAACTATACTGCCTAATAAATACATTCCGAGGGTAGCCATGGGCACCGTTAAAACGATTGGTCCCGACAAAGTAGGCGCACATGAACACGCCATGTTGGAGCAATTATTTTTAGGACTTACCGATAATCAAACCATTGTTTATGCCGATGATGCACAAGTAAATTTCCCTGAGTATGCATTACTACATATTCCTCGTGGCTCAAGTCATTCCGTGAGTGTGAATGCAAATAATGAAATGTACTATGTTTGGATGGATTTTTTCGTGGATAAAGATGGAGAAGAGTGGTTGAAAACTCATAATATAAAAGATGAGTAAAACCCAATAAATGTCCAATAAAACAAAGAAACCTTGGCCTACTAAAGATGTCATGAATCAAATTTATGAACTAAAACTTTGGGGTGGAAACGAATTCGATTTTTATTCTGGGTCTGGGTCGCACGATACTAAAATTATAAATCCATATTTAGAAAGTATCATTTCATTCTTAAATGCTAACCATTCTTCTTTAGTTGTTTGCGATTTAGGTTGTGGCGATTTTAATATTGGAAAACGCCTTACGAAATACACTAAAAAATACATTGCTATAGATATTGTTGAAAAGCTTATCGCTAGAAATAAAAAACTATTTAAAGCAGACAACCTTGAGTTTTATTGTTTAGACATTACAAAAGACGAACTTCCGCCAGCAGATTGTATTATACTGCGGCAAGTATTACAGCATTTATCTAACGATGAAATACAAAACCTATTTAAAAAACTAACGGTTTACAACTATATTATTCTAACTGAACATTTACCATCAGGCCCTTTTATTCCCAATAAAGATATCATTTCTGGGCAAGGTATTAGACTAAAGCATAATAGCGGTGTTAATATTTTAGAAGCGCCTTTTAGTTTCAAAATAAAAGAAGAAAAAATATTAAATGAGCATAGTCTAGAAAATGACAATGGGCGAATTGTAACAACGTTTTATAACGTATTTTAAAACACACATTAACAAAATATCATGTATTCATTCTTTAGCTTTTCAAATATGATTTCAACAATTAACAACTTGTTTTTTAAAAAGATATCAAAAGAAACCATTTAAAAATTCTAAATAGACAATACTGAAAATTCAGATAGCGACTTGCTTAAAAAAAGTATTAATTTTGCCTAAATTGTTATTAAAAATTATAACCAATATAATTTATGACTGATAAAAATCCTGAAGCAGAAAGACTAGCCGTTTCTGACAACTATAAAAACTGGAAAAAATGGGGGCCGTATTTAGCCGAAAGACAATGGGGAACTGTAAGAGAGGAT
Source organism: Flavobacteriaceae bacterium (assembly GCA_049791475.1). Classification (GTDB taxonomy): domain Bacteria; phylum Bacteroidota; class Bacteroidia; order Flavobacteriales; family Flavobacteriaceae; genus CAXBID01. Next base: position 3,003 of record JBAQZZ010000265.1, read on the forward strand.
TATAGCGAACATGGTGAGTCATGGGAATTTATAGATCATGACAAAGCCAGGAGTAACGCTTACAGATGGGGAGAAGAAGGCATAGGTGGTTTCTGCGATTCCAGAGAAATTTTGTGTTTAGCACCTGCTTTTTGGAATGGTAAAGACACCATTTTAAAAGAACGTTTATTCGGCCTTACAAACAACCAAGGTAACCACGGCGAAGATGTAAAAGAGCTTTATTTTCATCAAGTATCTACACCAACACATTCGTACAATAAATATTTATACAAATATCCACATAGTAAATTTCCTTATGATGAATTACTAAACGGAAATAGAAAAAGTAGAGACGAGCCAGAACACGAATTATTAGACACGGGTTGCTTTAAAAACAATGCCTATTTTGATTGTTTTATTGAATATGCTAAAGCTGATGTAGATGATATTTTAATGAAAGTGACCGTGGTAAATAGAGGCTCAAAAGCTGCTGATATTCATGTATTACCGCATTTATGGTTTAGAAACTTCTGGAAACATAATGAAAAACACGAGAGACCTGCTATAAAATCTACTGCAAATAATGTTGCTAAATCTAGCAGCCACAGGAACGGCGACTATTTTTTCTATCATGAAGATGGAAAACAACTGTTTTGCGAAAATGAAACTAATAATAAGCGTATTTATAATGTTAAAAATGAAGTTCCTTTTGTTAAGGACGGTATTCATGAGCATGTAGTAAATAAAAAAAAGACAGTAAATCCAAAGAATAAGGGTTCAAAAATGGCCATTTGGCACGAGTTTAATCTTAAAGCTGGCGAAGAAAAAAGTATAAAAGTTCGCTTAAGTAAAGTAGAATTGGAAAATCCTTGGGAAGCATTTGATACTATATTTGACCAAAGAAAAATAGAATGCGAAGATTTTTACAGCGCTATTATAAAAAAGGATTTACCAGAATCTCGACAAGACTTAGCAAGAAAAGCATTTTCAGGATTATTATGGACTAAGCAATTCTATTATTTTGATGTTTTTAAATGGCTTTTTGGAGGACCAGGAGAAAACAAACCGAATAGAGTCAACAAGAGAAATTATAGTTGGCAACATCTTACCAATAGGCATATTATTTCAATGCCTGATAAATGGGAATACCCGTGGTATGCCGCCTGGGATTTAGCATTTCACATGGCGTCGTTTGTAGAAATTGACCCTTATTTTGCCAAAAATCAATTGTTGTTAGTTTTGCAGGAAAGCTATATGCATCCTAACGGACAAATTCCTGCTTACGAGTGGAATTTTAGCGATGTAAATCCTCCTGTACATTCATATGCCGTTTGGAAAGTTTATGAGCAGGATAAAGCTAAAACAGGAAAAGGCGATATCCCTTTTTTAGAAAAAGCATTTCAAAAACTGCTCATCAATTTTACATGGTGGGTAAATCAAAAAGACAAAAATGGTACCAACCTTTTTGAAGGGGGATTTTTAGGTTTAGATAATATTGGTGTTTTTGATAGAAACCACATGCCTCCTGGTATAACGAGAATGCAGCAAGCTGATGCTACTAGTTGGATGGCGATGTTTTCTATTAACATGTTACGCATGTCGTTAGAACTTGCAAAAACCAATAAAATTTACGAAGAATCGGCAGCTAATTTTTTCAGACATTTTTTAAATATTGCTTGGGCAATGCACCATATTGGCAAAAAAGATATCTCACTTTGGGACGATGATGACAACTTTTACTATGATGTTGTTGAAATGTCAAACGGATCAACCGATCGTTTACGAGTGCGCTCTTTAGTTGGTGTAATACCTATGTTTGCTGTTGAAATTATTCCTAAAGATTTATTTGAAGAATTAGAAGAATTTAGGAGACGTGCAAACCGTATTATAAAAACACGACCAGATTTAGCGTCTCTAATTTCTAATTTAGAAGAAGCTAACAAAGATGGAAACTATTTGTTCTCAATTATGCGTGGTTTTAGGTTAGAACACTTGCTAAAACGCTTGTTAGATGAAGATGAATTTTTATCAGATTATGGTATTCGTTCGCTATCAAAATATCACGAAAAATATCCTTTTGTTTTTCAACATCATGGGCGTCATCAAATTCAGTACGAATCTGGCGAAAGTCGTTCTAGTATGTTTGGAGGCAATTCCAATTGGCGAGGTCCTATTTGGATGCCTTTAAATTATATGATTATTCAATCGTTACGAAAATATTATACATTTTATGGCGACAAATACCAATATGAGTTCCCAACAGGTTCTGGTAAAAAATTAAATTTAAAGCAAATTGCTAACGAATTAACAAAACGACTTATAAAACTTTTTGAACCCAATGAAGATGGTAAATTTCCATACCATTCTGAAGATGCTGACCAAGTTTTCACAAAAGATGAACATTTTAAAAATGAACATTTTTTCTATGAATTTTTTGATGGCGATACTGGAAAAGGCCTTGGAGCTTCTCACCAAACAGGATGGACGTCGCTTATTGCCAATTTAATTATGGAGATGGATGAGGATTAAATTTAGCTTGATTTTAAACTTTATAAAAACTAACTTAGCTTATCGTCTGATATGAGTCATTAAAACGGACTAATGTTATGAAAGCTTTGGTAGTAATTTAAAAAAACAAAATGATGAAAAAAAATATGTTTTTATTGGCATTTCTGATATCAGCAATGATTTTTTCTCAAAATAGTACTGCAATAATATCTTTTAATGATGGTACAAAAAAAGAAGGTATTGTTGTGATAAAAAAGCAAAATGCTTGGGGTGGAGAGGGAGATGTACAGTATGAGAAAAACAATGAAAGTGTGGCTAGATATAGATTTTCAGAGATTAATAGAATAGATTATTTAAATGGTAGAGATACCATTAATACATTCTATATTATTAAAGAGAATGACAAAAAAAAAGAAAAATTCATTGTGGTTTCGTTAGAATGGAAGGGAAAGGTAAGTCTATTTAAAGAAGAATTTGTTAAAAACACTTATGAAAATATATACGGTTATATATATTCTAAATATTATCTACAAAAAAAAGATGAAGAAATTGTAAATATCTATCCTACAGCATATAGAAACGCCAAACGGCCTATGAAAAATTATTTTAGTGATTGTCCAAAATTGGTTGATCTTATTGAAAGAAATGCGTTTAAAAAGTATGTTCTAGGAAAGTATTCTAAGCTAAATGAAAGTGAGAGATTGGAATTAGAAATCATTGAAACGATTAAATATTATAATTCCAACTGTTTCAAATAAAATAAAACTACTACAAACATCGTGTGTAATTAATTCCTTTGGCAAATACTTATTTGGAAAATCACTCCTCACAAATAGCATCTAAAACCCACAAATAATCCGCTCGATTATCTACAAAATCTCTATCAGAAATATCAATAATTTTTACATTAAAATCTTTTTGGGTTTTTAAAAACTCTAAATACCCTGAGTTTATTTTTTCCAAATAATCGTCAGCAATATTTTGCTCATAATCGCGCCCGCGTTTTTTTATGTTGTTTTGTAACTGACTCGTATTTTGATATAAATACACATACAAATCTGGTTTCCGTAAATCTTTATACATTAAGTAAAATAGCTTTCGGTATAAACCAAACTCATCTTCATTTAAAGTAATTTTTGAGAAAATAAGCGATTTAAACACATCATAATCACTCACAATAAAATCTTTAAATAAATCGAGTTGTGATAAATCATCCGAAATTTGTTGGTATCTATCTGCCAAAAAAGACATTTCTAAAGTAAACGCATACCTATTAGCATCTTCATAAAATTTTGGCAAAAAAGGGTTATCGGCAAACCGTTCTAAAATTAATTTTGCATTAAAATCGTGCGCTATTTTTGTAGCTAAACTGGTTTTTCCAGCACCTATATTCCCTTCAATAGCGATGTAATTGTACTTTGAAAAATTAAAGCTTTTGCTCGGGTTTTTTAACCATATTTTAATAGGTTCTAAAACCGATTCATCATCACATTCATCCAATAAAACCGATACTAATTTATCTAATTTAGGATGTTTAACTTTAGAGGCAACATCATGTAATGGCTGTAAAACAAACTTGCGTTTCTGCATTTCTGGATGTGGCAATTGCAAAGTTTCTGTGGCTATTATTTTATCTTCGGCAAATACGATATCTAAATCAATAGTTCTGGCTTCGTAAGTGTTAATATGGGTTCTGGTGCGTCCTAAAGTGGTTTCAATATCTAATAAAATATCAAGTACATTTTGTGGTTCTAAATAGCTTTCTAAAACCAAACAGCAGTTTAAAAAATCATCACTTTTAAAACCAAAAGCAGGCGATTTATAAACTTTAGATATTAAATTTATATTCCCAATACGTTTATGAATAGCATCAACAGCATCTTGAAGATTTTTAAATTTATCGCCTTTATTACTACCTAAAGCAATATGAAATGTTGTGGGTTGCATCATACGAGAGCAAAATAATAAAAAGTAAATGGTTTCCTTTATATTTACTGTAAAGAGTTGTTCACAAATTTATTCTCGATACTATGCTTCAAAAGTTGCATCGCTGAAACAAATGCAAGAACTCATTTGTCACTTCGAGTGATTCCGATTTTTTAATCGGGATTGTATCGAGAAGCTTTAATCTAAGAAATATGAAAATTTACTATGTTTATATTTTGAAATGTTCAGACGAAACGTATTACACTGGTATAACTTCTAATTTAACAAAACGAATTAAAGAGCATAAATTTGGAAAACATACAGATAGTTATACTTTTAAACGAAGACCAACTAATTTAGAATTTTATGTAGAATTTACTGATGTTAATCTTGCTATTCAGTCAGAAAAACAAATTAAAAAATGGTCCCGTGCAAAAAAAGAAGCTCTAATAAAAAATGAATTTGAAAAACTTCCTAACTTAGCTAAAAAGAAATTTAACAAACATTAGTTCTCGATACATCCAGACCCAAAAGTCTGGACACTCGAACTGACAGAACTTATATTTATTCACAATTTTAAATGACATTAAAAGATAAACTCGCCGCCCAACGTATTTACTTGCTTTTAGGCGCTTTGTTTATTACATCATTAGTCGTTTCAAACCTCATATTTCAAAAATTCTTTTACTGGTATCCTTTTAATTTTGAAATTTTTGGGAGTAAACTTTTTGAAATATCAGTTGGTATTTTACCTTACCCTATCACCTTTTTAATAACCGATTTAATTAGTGAAATTTATGGCAAAAAACGTGCTAACGATATGGTTGTTGTTGGTATTTTTGCTTCACTTTTTTCGCTTTTAATTATTTACACTGCCAGTAGCGTTCCTGCAACATCGTGGTCTTATGTTGATGATGAAACATTTCAAACGGTTTTTGGAAACTCCATGATTGCTGTTTTTGCAAGTATGCTTACCTATTTATTTGCTCAGTTTGTTGATATTCAAATTTATCACTTCTGGAAACGCCTTACCAAGGGTAAACATTTATGGCTTCGTAATAATTTTTCTACTTGGTTTTCTCAGTTTGTAGACACCTTTACTATTGTTTTTTTATTATGCTCTTTTGGAATAATTGAATGGGAAAACTTTAAGGGCTTACTTCTTAGTGGCTTTTTATTTAAAGTTATTATTGCTGCTTGCGATACACCTTTTCTTTACCTAGGTGTTTATCTTTTCCGGAAACGCTTTAATCTAAAGGTAAACGAGGAGATTAATTTACTTTAGGAAATCAAAATCTTAACAATATAATAAGATAAATTCTCGTCTATAACTACGATTTTTGCGTATATTAAAATAACTATTATTATTTAATAAAAATACTACCCTCAAAGAAATAACACATACCATTTATGAAAAAAGCTTTTAAAATTATTGGAATTACTTTACTTATTATCATCGTATTATTAGTAGCAATTCCTTTTGCTTTTCAAGGACAAATTAAAGATATGGTTAAACGTTTTATAAACGAAAACGTAAATGCCAAAGTAGAATTTAGCGATGTTAGTTTAAGTTTTATTCGCAGTTTTCCTCAGGCACATGTGGCTGTAAACGATTTGGTAATTACCAATTTTGAACCTTTTAAAGACGAAACCTTGGCAACCGCAAAAAATATGGCCTTCACCATGTCTATTAAAGAGTTATTTAAAAAAGCTGACGACGGGCCAATTGTTGTAAATACAATAACTATTGATGAAGCTTTATTGACTTTAAAAATCGATAAATTCGGAAATACAAATTATGATATTGCCAAAGAAAAAAGTAACGCTTCCGCGGAAAGTGAGGCTTCTAATTTTTCGTTCAGTTTAGAAGATTACAACATTAATAAAAGTGCTTTTTCATATTTAGATGAAGGTTCAAAAATCATTGTTTATGTTACCGAATTAAATCATAAAGGTCACGGAATTTTTTCTGCTGAAAATTCAGAATTAGATACTAAAAGTGAAGCTAATGTGAGTATTTCTATTGATAGCACAAGTTATTTAAGCAACAACCCTATAAAATTAGATGCTTTAATTGGTTTAGATTTAACCAACAGTAAATATACTTTTAAAGAAAATAAAGGGTATATAAATCAATTACCTATTGAATTTCAGGGTTATGTGCAACTGCTTGAAAACGGACAAGATGTCGACATCACTTTTGAAAACCCAGAATCTGATTTTAAAAATTTTCTAGCTGTAATTCCAAAAGAATATTCAAAAAACATTGAAGATGTTCAAACTACCGGCGATTTTAAAGTAAAAGGTATCATAAAAGGGATGGTTACCGATGAAACGATTCCAACTTTAGATATTAGTATTACTTCAAATAATGCGTCTTTTAAATATCCAGATTTACCAAAACGTATTAATAACATTACGATAAATACCGAAATAAAAAACACCACTGGAAATACTGACGATACTTATATTGACATAAAAACGCTGAATTTTAAAATTGATGAAGATGTATTTAAATCATCGATTACTCTAAAAAATATTACCAAAAACATGTTGGTAAATGCCAATATTGATGGTGTTTTAAATTTAGCAAACATTGCAAAAGCCTATCCTGTAGAAATGGATAACACACTTTCTGGTATTTTAAAAGCGAAATTAAATACGGCTTTTGATATGAACGCTATTGAAACTAATGCTTACGCACGTATAAAAAATAATGGTTCTGCGAGTATTACAGATTTTGTTTTTTCATCTCAAGATATTGTAAACCCTATTCATATTTCTGAAGCAAATATGACTTTTAATCCAGGAACTGTTTCATTAAATAATTTTAAAGCCAAAACAGGCGACAGCGATATAAATGCGACTGGAACTATTAAAAATTTAATTGGTTTTTTATTAAGCGACAATACATTAAAAGGAAGTTTTGATTTGAATTCTAATCTTTTTAAAGTCAGTGATTTTATGTCTGAAGATGAAGATATATCTAAGGGTAATAAAACAACCTCTAATACCAAATCACTTAAAATTCCTGCTTTTTTAGAATGCGAAATTAATGCCAATGCAAATACGGTAGTTTATGATAATTTAAATTTAAAAAACGTTAAGGGAACGCTTTACATTAAAGATCAGCAAGTATCCCTTGAAAATATGACATCCAGTATTTTTGATGGTGCGCTATCTATTTCGGGTGATGTGTCTACAAAAAATGAAACACCAACTTTTAATTTAAAACTTAATGCGAATGGATTTGATATTGCAAAATCATTTAAAGATTTAGAACTACTTCAAAGTTTAGCACCTATTGCAAAATTATTACAAGGAAAACTAAATACCGGTATCAATCTGTCTGGTGAACTAGACAACGAATTTTCACCAAATTTAAGCACCGTTTCTGGTAATGCTTTAGCGGAATTGTTCTCTACGAAAATTAATGCAAATCAGGGCGAACTATTCAATAAACTTGAAGGTGCTTTAAGCTTTATTGACTTTGATAAATTAGATTTAAAAGATTTAAAAACGAGTTTATCTTTCGCCAATGGTAAAGTAAGCGTAAAACCTTTTGATTTAAAATATCAAGATATTGGTATAACTGTTTCTGGTAGTCATGGGTTTGATAAAACTTTAGAATACAGTGCTGTTTTTAATGTGCCTGCAAAATATTTAGGTAGTGAAATCAATCAATTAATAGGTAAAATTAATTCTGAAGATGCCAAAAATATTACCATACCTATTACGGCAAATATTGGTGGCACTTACACTAGCCCATCGGTTAAAACAGATTTAACAAGTGGCGTTTCAAACCTAACTAAACAACTTGTTGAAATAGAAAAACAAAAATTGCTTAATCAAGGAAAAGATAAAGTAACCAATATGTTGGGCGATTTAATTGGTGGCAATAAAACCAAGACAGACTCCATAAAAAATGAACAAAACAATACGGTTAAAGCCGTTTTAGGAGATATTATTGTAAGTAATAAAACGCCAACCGATTCTACAAAAACAAATGCAACTAAAGATGCAGTTAAAAATGTACTTGGTGGTTTATTGAGTAAGAAGAAAAAAGTTCAAGATACCATAAAGTAAAATTAATAAAATTCGTCAAAACCCCAAAAAAGATTGAATTTTACTTAATTTTGGAAGTTTTTTGAATAAAAATGATGAAAAATTAGGTTTTGTTAATTTTTAGACTATAATGTAGTCATAATAACTTTTTTTTAAAATTTCTAATAATATATGAGGCAATTAAAAATCACCAAACAAGTTACCAACCGAGAATCAAAGTCCCTAGATAAATACCTTCAAGATATTAGTAAAATACCCTTAATTACCGCCGAAGAAGAGGTGGAATTAGCTCAACTTATCCGAACAGGAGATCAAAAGGCCTTAGACACACTCACAACCGCTAACTTACGTTTTGTAGTTTCAGTCTCAAAACAATATCAAAATCAAGGTTTAACCTTACCCGATTTAATTAATGAAGGTAATGCTGGTCTAGTAAAAGCAGCTAAACGTTTTGATGAAACCAGAGGGTTTAAATTCATTTCATATGCTGTTTGGTGGATTAGACAAGCAATTTTACAAGCTTTAGCAGAACAATCTCGAATAGTTAGATTACCTTTGAATAAAATTGGTTCTATTAATAAAATTAATAAAGCCTATTCGTTTTTAGAACAAGAGCACCAAAGACCGCCAGTTGCTGAAGAAATTGCAAATAAATTAGATCTTTCGCTAAGTGATGTGAAACAATCTATGAAGATTTCTGGCAGACACGTTTCTATGGATGCGCCGTTTAAAGAAGGAGAAAATTCCAATCTTTACGATGTTGTACAAGCGAGTGAGTCGCCGAGACCCGATTTAAACTTAATGAAAGATTCTTTAAATGTTGAAGTAAATCGTGCATTAAATACATTATCGGAAAAAGAAGCAGAGGTTTTACGCCACTATTATGGCATTAGTAAAAAACAACCTATGAGTCTTCAAGAAATTGGTGATTCTTTTGGATTAACACGGGAACGTGTTAGACAAATAAAAGAAAAAGGTATTCGTAGATTGCGACATGCCTCAAAAAGTAAAGTATTGAAAACGTATTTAGGATAAACCTAAATAGAATTATATAAATAGAAATTACATGTTAAAGATTATTGTTAAAGACGGCGAAAATATAGAACGTGCCTTAAAACGTTATAAGAGAAAACACAGAAATATTAAAGTGATGCAAAACTTAAGAGACGGTCAGTTTTTTACAAAGCCTTCTGTTAAAAGACGTCGTGAAGTTCAAAAAGCAGCTTATATTCAAAATTTAAGAGATCAAGAAGACGTTTAATCTTTAATTTAAACATATATAAATCCCATTTACTAATTGTAAATGGGATTTTTTAGTTTATAGAAATAGCAACAACCAAGCCTTCATTCGAACGGATATTAAAAACAGTATTATCTTCAAAAATTAAATATTGTCCTTTTATACCAACAAGTTTACCAGTAAAATTTAGTTCCTTTTTAATATTTAAGCTTTTTGGGGTTGAAGGGTATTTATAAACAGGAAATTCTAAATTAGTTTCTGTATTATTCTCAATAAAATAAGCTTTTGCTTCATTAGGAATATATTGCTTTAACCGCTCTCTCCACTCTACTAAGTTTTCATCAACAATTTCATTTTTAAGCATTGTTCTCCAATTTGTTTTATCGCCAACATAATCTTTTAAAGCCACCTCGGTAATACCTGCTAAATATCTATTTGGCACCTCAACAATCTCGATAGCTTCGTGGGCTCCTTGATCGATCCAACGTGTTGGCACTTGGCTTTTTCTGGTAACGCCAACTTTTACATTACTAGAATTTGCCAAATAAACAATGTGTGGTTGTAGCTGCACTTTTTTTTCGTATTCCAAATCACGGTCTTCTTTATCAATATGCGCAGTACTTAATTCGGGCCGGATAATCCAATCTGCTGCCTGTGGAATATCAAAAAAACAGCTTTTACAAAATCCTTGTCTATAAATAGGTTTATTTAATTGGCAGTTTAAACACTGATATTTAACAAATTGAATTGAAATATTTTTATTCAATAGTTGGTTCATATTTAAAAAATCATTTTTAAATACTAAATAATATTGAATAGGACTTGTAAACTCCGTTTCCATTTTTGTTAAAACACCTTGGTACATCATAAAAAAAAGTCTTATTTTTAAAACTTAAAGATAAAATAAATATGGCAATGCCTATAGTTAATTCAATTGCATCTTGGATTTTAAAAAAACGATTTCATCAAATACAATTGTTTTTAAAATATCCAAACGAAGTGCAAAATGAATTGCTGTTAAACCTTATAGATATTGCTAAAAATACAGAGTTTGGGAAGGCATATGATTTTGCTTCAATAAAAAATTACAAAACGTTTGCTGAACGTGTTCCCATAAAAAATTATGATGGTTGGCAAGCTGTTATTAGTCGTTCTAGAAATGGCGAAAACAACCTTTTTTGGCCAACACCCATTAAATGGTTTGCAAAATCTAGCGGTACAACGCGAGCCAAAAGTAAATTTATTCCTGTTAGTCAAGAATCGCTTGAAGATTGCCACTACGCAGCAAGTAAAGATTTGCTGTGCATGTATTTAAACAACAATGAAGATTCCCAATTGTTTACAGGCAAAAGTCTTCGTTTAGGCGGCAGTAAAGAATTGTATAAGGAAAATGGAACTGCATTTGGAGATTTATCTGCTATTTTAATTGATAACATGCCATTCTGGGCAGAATTTAGCAGCACACCAAGCAATAAAGTATCCCTAATGAGTGATTGGGAACACAAAATGCAAGCCATTGTTAACGAAACCATTAATGAAAACGTAACCAGTTTAGCTGGTGTGCCATCATGGATGTTAGTATTACTAAATAACGTACTAGAAACCACTGGAAAAGAAAGCTTGCTTGATGTTTGGCCAAATTTAGAAGTGTATTTTCATGGCGGTGTTAGTTTTACACCTTATGTAAACCAGTATAAAAAAGTATTGCCAAAAAAGGATTTTAAATATTATGAAATTTATAATGCATCAGAAGGATTTTTTGCTATTCAGGACCAAAACAATTCAAACGAATTATTATTAATGCTAGATTATGGTGTTTTCTATGAATTCATCCCGATGGAAACATATGAAACTTCTGAAGAACATGCCATACCTTTAAGCGAAGTAAAGCTACATAAAAACTACGCCATTATAATAACAACAAATGCCGGATTATGGCGCTATAAAATTGGAGATACTGTCAGGTTTACTTCGTTAAATCCCTACAGAATAAGAATTTCTGGCAGAACAAAACACCATATTAATGTTTTTGGCGAGGAACTTATTATAGAAAATGCCGAAGCTGCTTTTAAAAAAGTTTGTAAACGTACAATGGCTGAAATAGTTGATTTCACAGCGGCGCCTATTTTTATGAAAGGCAAAGAAAAAGGTGCTCATGAATGGCTCATTGAGTTTAGAACACCCCCTAAAGACATTCATTATTTTAGCGAGTTATTTGATAATGCTTTAAAAGCTCTTAATTCAGATTATGAAGCAAAACGCTATAATAATATAACACTTAACAAGCCTACAATAAATGTAGCTCGTAAAAATTTGTTTTATGATTGGTTAAAACAAAACAATAAGCTTGGTGGGCAACATAAAATACCTAGACTTTCTAATTCTAGAAATTATATTGAAGAACTTCTAAAATTGAACTCTTAGAGATTTATATTACTTGAACATTCTACAAAACAATTGGTTACCGATTTAAACAGCATTTTGTCTAAGAAATTTTAAAAAACTTAGCTACACCATTACATTGCTACACTAATTAATCCTAATCCCTTTTAACATGAAAACAAAGTTATGTTTTTTCGTTTTCCTTGTCTCATTTTTTACCTATAGCCAAGGATCTTCAACCTTAGTAGCAAACAACAATTTTTCTATTGATAATAAAACAAGCAAATCTAATTCTATAGAAACTAACGGATTTGAATTTCAACTTTTAGATGCTGGAATAAATTCTAAATATTCTGAGTTTGGTTCAGGTTTTTTTAGAGATAAACTTATTCTAGTATCCTCAAAAAAAATAGGTGGTTTAGCAAAAATTGATTCAAATACAAATGAAGCTTATAAAGAATTATTTTATTTTGATGTTAGCGCTAGTGGTGCTTTAAGTTCTCCTGGGTTATTTTCTACAGTATTAAATACTGAGGGTAGTGAAGATCAACTTACGTTTTCGCCAGATGAAAAAACTGTTTACTACACAAGAAGTAGTAAGGAAAATTCATTAGAGTATAAATTATACAAAGCAACCTTTGACGATAACACTCGTGAGAAATGGGTTAATAACGTATTATTAGCTATTAATAAAGCAGGTGTATCTATCGAAACTCCGTATTTAAGTCCTAAAGGAGATAAATTATATTTTTCAGCAAATCTGCCAGATTCTTTTGGTGGTTATGATATTTACGTATCCAAGGTAAATGCTGATGGCACTTTAGGAACTCCTGAAAATATAGGAAGTACTATTAATACAACTAAAAATGAAAAATATCCGTCACTTTCTAAAGATACTAAGTACTTATATTTCTCATCACAAGGACACGAAAATATTGGTGGCTATGATTTATTTGTTAGTAAAATATTAAGCACATCATATAAAACACCTAGAAATCTAGGAAATACAATCAACACACCTTACGATGAAGTCGCCTATTTTTTAGCTACTAAAAACAAAGGTTATGTATCTTCAAATAAACCAAAAGGAATGGGTGGCTTTGATATTTACACAGCAGTTTATGAAGAGGTAAAGCAAACTTTAAAAGGAAAAATACTTGATTTAGAAACTCAAATAAAATTACCAAATGCTTTAGTTATATTAAAAGATGAAGAGAATAATGAGGTTTCTAGGATAGTTACAAAAGATGATGCCACATACAGTTTTGATGTTATTCCTTTTGAATCATACACGGTTACTGTTCAAAAAGACGGATTTAAGGATGCCGTTTTTGCATTTACTGCCAGTAGATCATACGAAACAGCATATTATGAAGATTTACAATTATTAACCACAGAACCAGTTATAGCTGAAGTAGATGAGGAATTAAGAATTGTAATTGAAAACATATATTTTGACACTGAGAAATACAGTATTAAAGAAGAATCACATATTTCATTAAATAAAATTGTTAAGGTTCTTAAAGAACACCCAGAAATGAAATTAGCAATAAACGCTCATACTGATAATAAAGGTAGAGCTAGTTATAATTTAAAACTTTCTAACCAGCGTGCTGCTTCTGCATTAAAATATATATTAGCTAACGGTATTACTAAAAACAGATTAATATCTAAAGGATTTGGTGAAACTAAACCTTTAATTGATTGTAAGACCAATTGTTCTGATGATGATTTACAAGCTAACAGACGTGTAGAATTTGTTATTCTACATTAGCAAGAAACTTGACAAATCCGATTAAGTGTTTGTCTTAAAGTTTTTAAACGAGTATTTCGTCTTATAATCTAAAAGCAAAAAAAAACATTTGTGTGTTTTTTAAATAGGGTTACTTTTAAAGTGTAAAAAAAATATACCTCAATAAATTTACATGTAGTGTACTTTATTAATTAACATCCATAAAATAAAAAACCACGCTATTAGCG
>JBAQZZ010000266.1:0-24315 GCA_049791475.1 Flavobacteriaceae bacterium
AAACTTCAAAAAAATAGCCAGATTCATTTTTTAATTGAGTCTGTAATATCTATTGAAGAAAATGATGGAATAACTGTAAAATCTGAAACAAATACGTACAGTGCTTCTCATGTTTTTGATAGTAGAATTCCTAATGATTATTTTAAAAACTCAAAAAGTTACATAAACCTCGTTCAGCATTTTAAAGGATATATTATTAAAACAGAAAAAGCTGTTTTTAATGTAAACAAAATGGTAATGATGGATTACCGCTTAAAAGATGGTAATCAAACCACCTTCACTTATGTTTTACCTTTTAGTAAAAATGAGGCTTTAGTTGAGTTTACTTATTTTACTGAAAACACAGTGGATGAAACTATTTATGATGCATTTATAAAAACATACATAGACGAATATTTAAAAATTAAAACATACTCTATTATTGAAACAGAAATGGGACAAATACCTATGACTACGTATCCATTTAAAAAACATAACACTAAAGGCATTACCAAAATTGGTACTGGTGGTGGTTGGGTAAAAGGATCTTCGGGTTATTCTTTTAAAAATACAGAGAAGAAAATTTCAATTATTATTGGTAACCTAAAAGCTAATAGAATACCCTCAAACCATTTATTCAAAGCAAAATACAAGTTTTACGACAAAGTATTTCTAAAAGTTTTAAAAGATGAAAACCATAAAGGTGAATGGATTTTTCAACAATTTTATAGTAAAAACTCGGTGCAAACGATGTTTCGTTTTTTAGATGAAGAATCTACTTTTTTTGAAGAACTAAAAATCATGTGGTCTCTATTATCTTGGTCGTTTATAAAAGCATTTTTTAAAACCTTATAGCCTAATTATTTACAATATTTATTGGATTTCCATTTAAATAAGCATCTAAATTTTTTACCGTAATATCCATTAACCTTGTTCTTGCTTCTTTTGGCGCCCAAGCTATATGTGGAGTAATTATACAGTTTTTCGCTTTTAATAATGGATTATCTTTTTTAATCGGTTCTTCAGAAACAACATCAATTGCTGCTGAATACACTTTGCCAGAGTTAAGGGCATTTGCTAAATCTTGCTCAACTACTAAACCGCCTCTAGCTGTATTAATTATCATAACACCATCTTTCATTTTGTTGATATTATCGGTATTGATAATACCTTCTGTACTTTCAAATAGTGGGCAATGCAAACTTATAATATCAGATTTAGCAAATAACTCATCAAGCTCAACTTGTTTACATGAAGCAGACTCTAATTCTGATTTTTCACTTCTATTATGAAACAAAATATTTAGACCAAAAGCTTGTGCTACTTTTGCTGTAGCTTGTCCAATTTTACCAAAACCTATTATACCTAAGGTTTTTCCGTCTAGTTCAATTAATGGAGAATTCCAAAAACAAAAATCTAATGCATTAACCCATTTCCCATCTTTAACTGCGTTATTATGGTCGCCTACATGATGACACATTTCTAATAACAAAGCCATTGTAAACTGCGCTACTGAAACCGTACTATAAGCTGGTACGTTAGTTACTAGAACACCAGCTTCTTTTGCGACATTAATATCCACAACATTATAGCCAGTGGCCAATACACCAATATATTTTAAATTTTTAGTGTTAAGAATAACGTCTTTTTGTAATGGTGTTTTGTTGGTATAAATAATTTCTGCATCACCAATTCTTTTAAGAATTTCATTTGAATCAAATGGAGTTCTGTCATAAATTGTTAAATATCCAAAGTGTTTTAAAGCATCCCAATTAAGATCTCCTGGATTTAATGTGTAACCATCTAATACTACTATTTTCATACAACATTATTTCTTGATAATGAACTCATCTTGACTTTTTCTATTTCCTAAAAAATGGCTGAAATTCGCCCATATTTCATCTATTTTCTCATTCGTAGCGATGCTATGACTTTCAAAAATAGACTCATCTGAACAAATTGCACTTCATTTTCGGTTAAAAACAAAAAGTCAAGATGAGTTCAATTAAAATAAAGAGCAAAACTGTTTAATTTAATAGTTCGTCAATAGTATTTCTAACAGAGTCACTATTCCAATTAACTGCCCCACTTTTATCAATTACAATATGACCTTTTTTATCTATTATAAAAGTTCTGGGTATACTTTTTATGTTGAAATATTCTGGATATTCTGACTTTGAATTGAAAACTTCAAATGTATATTTGTTTTTATTTAAAAAATTATTGATAACAGTTTCAGATTCATTTGACACAAAAATAAATTCAACTTTATCTTTATAATCGGCGTATAATAATTGCATACTAGGCATTTCTGCAATACATGGCGGACACCAAGTAGCCCAAAAATTAATTAAAACAACTTTGCCTTTTGTTTCTTTAAAATTAAAAACATTACCATTTATATTTTTTAATTCCCAATTGTAATCTTCAATTTTAACTAAACTACTTTTATTAACACTTACTGGGTTTACAAAAGATATTACCCTATGTAAAAAAACTTGAATTGGTTGTCTTGTTTGTGGTACTAGTAATAATGCAATGATTATTAAAAATAAAATATTCGATTTCTTGATTTTTGATTTTAACATACTAAAATTAAAAAGACATAATTTCTAAGTCGAAATTATGTCTTTTATCTAACAAAATATAAAAATTAACTATCTAATTTCTGGTTACACTTATTGAATTTGATAAATCGAAACACCCTTGTAACCGGAGTTCGATTAATATTTTATAATTCAAATAACTGATTATCTATTACTAAACACTATTCTGACTATCCTGCAAGGTTTCTTTTTAACCTTGTAGGTATAATTTACTCACCTGAATAGACCTACAAGGTTTTTAAAACCTCGCAGGTCAATTTTAATTCACTTAAAATCAATCTATTAACAATCGAACTCAGGTTAGTAAAACTAATAAAATACATCCTGTAAGTCGATATAAGACCTGCTATCTAACAAAAACTTTCAAAAATTAGGTGTAAAAAAACCTCCTTAAATTAGGAGGTTTTTTACTTTATTAAAAATATTTTTATTCTTCTTCATCAGAAGCCTTATTATCTTCTTTTTCAGAATCTAAATCATCTAGCAGGTTATGTTGTTGCAACAAATTATACCATTGTACTACTTTTTTAATATCGCTAGCATATACTCTGTCTTCATCATAACCTGGTAATACATCAAAGAAATATTCTTCAAGTTTATCTTTACTATCCTTAGGTTTTACAGAGGCTTGTGCGCCGTTTTCCTTTTTTTTAATATTTTCAAAAACTTGTTTTAAAGGCACTTCTTCTGTTAATGTATAAATAGCAATTTCGCTTAAAACACTAACATTTTGTTGTACACTTACAGACAAACGTTTGTTATCAATTAATGATTCGGCAACAAAACCACCTCGAGTTTGTGTAACTAATTTGAACAATCCAGGTTTCCCTGCTATTGATAATATTTTATCTAAACTCATATATTATTTTTTATCAAAGGCGCAAATATCAACTGTTTATTAAAGCCTTGCAAATTTTATCTTCTCTTTTTTTGGTTGGGAAAACGCATTCTATAATCCACATGTATTTCCCCTTTTGAAATGTTGCTAAGTCTCCCTTTTATTAAACGTTTCTTTAAACTTGAAAGTTTATCAGTAAATAAAACCCCTTCAATATGGTCGTATTCATGTTGTATAACTCGAGCTATTAAACCCTCAAAAGTTTCTGTATGCGATTTAAAATTTTCATCTACATATTCAATAGTAACTCTTGGTTGTCTAAAAACATCTTCTCTAACATCAGGAATACTTAAACAACCTTCATTAAATGCCCATTCATCGCCTTCTTCTTTCGTGATTTTGGCATTAATAAACACACGTTTAAAATTCTTTAATTCATTTTTTTCTTCATCTGTAAAATCCTCATCTTCAGAAAAAGGTGATGTATCCACTAAAAAAATACGAATTGGCAAACCTATTTGAGGTGCAGCTAATCCTACTCCAAATGCATTATACATGGTTTCAAACATATTAACTAAAAGTTCGTCAAGTTTAGGATAATCTTTAGTGATTTCTGTTCCTATCTTTTTTAAAACCGGATCGCCGTATGCTACTATTGGTAAAATCATTAATTTACTTTGTATTATTTTTTGCAAAAATACAATACTTACTATTTATTGGAAGTATTTAAAGCTAAAATTTAATTTATTAGAGATTTTAACTATTTGGAGTATAAATAACTTTGTAGTATCAAAGTTGCACTAATTTCATCAACAAGCGCTTTGTTTTTACGCTGATTTTTTTTTAAACCGCTATCAATCATAGTTTGAAAAGCCATTTTAGAAGTAAAACGCTCATCAACTCTTTTAATGGGTATATTAGGAATTTCTTTTTCCAGTTTGGCTATAAAAGGCCCAATTAAAGCTTCACTTTCTGATGCCGTATTATCCATTTGCTTTGGTTCGCCTACCAAAAACAATTCAACTTTTTCTTGAGTTGTATAATCTTTTAAAAAACTTAAAAGTGTTTTAGTTTCTACTGTAGTAAGGCCAGAAGCTATAATTTGTAACTCATCTGTTACAGCTATTCCTGTTCTTTTTAAACCATAATCTATTGCTAAAATGCGAGCCATAAATAAATTTTATGCAAAAATAACAAAGAATTTAACAGAAGCCTTGTTTAGTTTACCGTTTTACGGAAATGACAATTTAAACGAAAATCTTGAGAATGACTATTCTCAAGAAATTCTTTTCAAAATAAAACAAGAAAGACCATCTTTTCAGACAGTCTTTCTACAATGGTTGAACCTTATTAATATTTAAAATTTTTATATTTTTAAGCCTTAACAGCTTTGTTTATTTCAGGAAATAACATTTTAATATTATCTACTTTTCTTTCTCTGTTAAAGTAAGTTCTAATATCACTATTAGTACGTGCTATAGATGCTTTTACTTTAGAGGCATCAATTAACAAACTTTCTTTTTTACTTTCTACATTTAAAATATTATTAAATACAACAGCAACTTCATTATTCATTTCTGAAACAGAAATCACATTATTGGAATCAATCTCAATACTAGTTTTTTCACTTTGTGCATTGCTGAAAGAGAAAGCAAGTAATAAGATTAATAATATGTAAAAATTTATTTTCATCAGTTTCATTTGTTTGATGGTACAAATATAAGTTCGAGTATAGGGCTAAGCACAATAAATTAGTTGTAACCTATCGTATTTTCGATAACCTGTAAAGCTGTTTAGTTTTATCGCTAAACTGATTAAGTGTGTGTTTTTATCGTTTAAAAACATCGAAAAAATATTTAATCTAATTAATGGTATAAATTATAAGAGAAACTAGCCTATTTTACTTTCAAAGTAGAAATTAAATCCTACATTATTCGGTTGATAAAAACGTATATTTATCTGTATTTCATTCCTTTTTTTTAAATGATACCTATTATATTTGTTCAAAATAAAACATATAAATGACAGAATTACAGCAAACCATAGAGCAGGCTTGGGAAAATAGAGCACTTTTAAAAGAAGAAACGACTACTAAAGCAATAAGAAAAGTAATAGATTTATTAGATAAAGGCGAATTAAGAGTTGCGCAACCTATAACAAACGGTTGGCAAGTAAACGAATGGGTTAAAAAAGCAGTTGTTCTATATTTTCCTATTCAAAAAATGGAAACCATTGAATGTGGCCCACTAGAATTTCATGATAAAATTCCGTTAAAAAAAGGTTACGCTGAAAAAGGAATTCGTGTGGTTCCCCATGCAGTAGCAAGACATGGTGCATATATTTCTGCAGGTACTATTTTAATGCCAAGTTATGTGAATATTGGTGCTTATGTTGATGAAGGCACTATGGTTGATACTTGGGCTACCGTTGGAAGTTGTGCGCAAATTGGTAAAAATGTGCATTTATCTGGTGGCGTAGGTATTGGTGGTGTTTTAGAACCTTTACAAGCTGCTCCAGTAATTATTGAAGATAATGTTTTTGTAGGCTCACGATGTATTGTTGTTGAAGGTGTTCGCGTAGAAACAGAAGCTGTTTTAGGAGCCAATGTCGTTTTAACTATGAGTACAAAAATTATAGATGTAACTGGTGACAAACCAATAGAAATGAAAGGTAGAGTTCCATCTCGATCTGTAGTTATACCTGGAAGTTACACCAAAAAATTTCCTGCTGGCGACTTTCAAGTTCCTTGTGCTTTAATTATTGGAAAGCGTAAGGAAAGTACAGATAAGAAAACATCTTTAAATAATGCGCTTCGTGAAAATGATGTTGCGGTTTAAATGAAAATGATTGTCATACAACAAAAAATGATTGGCGATGTGCTTACAAGCACAATTCTCTTCGAAGCACTTCGCCAAAAATATCCAGATGCACAATTAGATTATTTGATAAACGAGCATACTTACCCTGTTGTTAAAAACAACCCTTACATAGATAACTTTATACTTTTAACTCCAGAAATTGAAAAAAATTATAGCGAACTTTATTCCTTTATTAAACAAATAAGAAAGACCAAATATGATGTAGTTATTGATGTTTATGGAAAAATAAGCAGTAATTTAATAACTTTATTCTCTGGTTCAAAAATAAAAATTGGCTATCATAAAAAACATACTTCGTTTATTTATAATAAAAATATAAAACGATTAAAAAAGCCTGAACACAGCTTAAGTCTCGCCATTGAAAATAGATTGCGTTTACTTATTCCTTTACAAATACCCTTTGGTAATTTTGAGCCAAAAATTATTCTTAATAAAAAAGAAATAGAACAAGCGAAAAACACACTGGAATCCTTTAAAGTTAAACTTAAAAATCCACTTTACATGATTAGTGTTTTAGGAAGCAGTCCAAAGAAAACATATCCTGCAAAGTATATGGCTGTATTGCTTGATTATATAATTCAAAATCAACCTAGTGCACAATTATTATTTAACTATATTCCAAATCAGATAAAAGAGGCAAAAGCGGTTTATAGTTTATGTTCTCAAACCACTCAAAAACAGATTTTTTTTGAATTATTTGGGACTAGTATTCGTGAATTTTTAGCTTTAACATCGCATTGCAATGCATTAATTGGTAACGAAGGTGGCGCTGTTAATATGGCCAAAGCACTAAAAAAACCAACATTTATTATTTTTAATCCAGGCTTAAATAAATCAAATTGGTTTGGAAGTGAAGAAAATAATAAAAATAGTGCTGTTCACCTTTCAGATTTTATTGATTATAAAGCTGAAGACTATAATGAGGCAAAACAAAATCCAAATACGTATTATTTAAAATTTAAACCTAAATTTATAGAGCCAAAATTAGCTGAATTTTTACGCAAAAACTGATGCATTATAAATTTTTAATTTACATATATTACAGTTATGCGCTGCCTATTGGAACACCAATTGAGGATGAAATTGTTAGTCGTGGCTAAACAAATAAAGAGTTTTTTGAAACCAACTATCCTCGAGGCAGTCCCGATAGCTATCGGGATTGAGGAATTCTTTTCGATTAAATGGTTTAGTGATTTTGAAGATGGAAAAAAAGCACTTTGGGATAAAAAACAATCCTTTAGATGTGGTTATTTGTAAATAATAGATTTAATAATAAGCCTCTTCTTTGAGGTAACTCTTTTAAATGATTTATCCACGAGCTGTTTTCAAATTTTGTTGTTTTATTATCTTTCCCTATCAAGTACATATTACGGTAAATATCACTGATGCTATTTATAAAATCTGTGCTACTCATACCAAATTCACTAAGCTGTTCAGGGGCATACTCGACATAAAAATACTTTGTTTTTTTTAATGTTTTAAAGGCTCCTCTAATAGCATTTATTTCATATCCTTCAATGTCCATGATTATCATATCAATGTTTTCCTCAGAAACAAGATCATCTAGTCTTTTCATATCAATTA
This sequence comes from Flavobacteriaceae bacterium, assembly GCA_049791475.1. GTDB lineage: Bacteria > Bacteroidota > Bacteroidia > Flavobacteriales > Flavobacteriaceae > CAXBID01. The sequence continues at coordinate 7,887 of JBAQZZ010000266.1, forward strand.
AGCTTTCATCCTTTTTTATAGACAAAGCAATGGAGCTATTCCCTGTATTTATATCATTGTGATTGATGTTAACTTTTCTTTCTTCCTCACCTATAGCAATATTTTTAATATCTGTGTTATTGGTTTTATTCAATAACAAATTATAATTTAACAGTTCAAAATTTTTAGGATTAGCTTCAAAACCATATACTTTTTTCACAGATTTTGCTATTGGAATTAACAAAGTACCAATATGGCACCCAACAAAAATCACAATCGATTCCTTATTTAGGTATTTTCTTAGACAACGTATTTCTTCCCAATCATATGTCCCATTTTTTAATAATTTCCTTGTAATAGTGAAATCTTTTGGATCAACAATAAACAGACCATTTTTTGTGTCCGCAAGTATCCCCTTGCCGTAATTTGATAATATTTTATTTTTAAAATAACCTCTTACTAGGCGTGAAACTTTTTTATGCTTTCTTACTTTCATAATTAATATAATCTTATTATATGATTGTAATCAAAATTTATTATATATTCAAAAATAACTTTTAGAATCCAAAAATGAAGTAGAATTTGATAAAATTTAAAATAATGTCACTTATTATATTTTTAATAAAGAAGCACCTTATTAAAATGCTGAATTTCAGAAATAAAATTCGTTTTTAAAATATCATTATAGCAATCTAACTTTCATATTAATTAATAAAATTTAACTTTGCTAACTAACAGCACCTCTTAAAATTTGAAAGAGTATAATGCAACCATTTAATAACCGTTAAGGTTAATCTATGAATTATAAGTTTCTAATTTACATATCCTATAGTTATGCAGTTCCAATTGGTAATCCGTTAGAAAAAGAGATTACTGACCGTGGTTATATTGTTAAATGGTTTAGTGATTTTGAAGATGGAAAAAAAGCACTTTCGAGTAAAAAAAACAAACTAGAAAGCATTAGCGATGTAGTAGCTTACAAACCAGATATCGTATTAGCAGCTACTGACGATGTTCCAGATTTTATAACAGGTTTAAAAGTTCAAATATTTCATGGTTTTTTTGCCGAAAAGAGACCCGAAGGCAATAACAAATTTGCTCATTTTAGAATTAGAGGCTTTTTCGATTTATATTGTACACAAGGTCCAAGTTCTACTAATGGTTTTAAAGAAAAGATAAAAGGAAAAGATTTTTTTGATGTTATTGAAACTGGTTGGAGTAAAGTTGACCCTTTATTTCCTTTGAAAGAAAGAACTAATATCAAAAAAACTAAGACCATTTTAATAGCATCAACTTTTTCAAAACGACTAAGTTTAGCCTTAAATAACAATGTGTTTGAAGAGGTAAAAAGACTATCAGAAAAAGGTGAATATCAATTTTTGATGGTGATGCATCCTAAACTACCCGAGGATATTAAAAAGAAATGGCAAACCTTAAATGGAAGTCATTTTACTTATTTTAATACCGTAGATTTAATTCCTTTATTCATTAAAGCTGATATTTTATTTGCAGATACTACATCAGCCATTCAAGAATTTATTTTACAAAAAAAACCAGTAGTTACCTTTAATCACACAATAAAACATAACTACTTAATTGATGTAAATAATTCAAAAAATATTGAGAGTGCTTTTAATATAGCATTCACTTATCCTGAATTGCTTATGAAAAACATTAGTGATTTTATTTCTATTTTACATCCTTATTTTGATGGGAAATCTTCAAAACGAGTTGTTGAAGCGACTATCGGTTTTTTACATAAAGATAAGGGTTATTTAAAAAATAAACCGCTAAACTTAATTAGAAAATATAAAATAAGAAAGCGCTTAGGTTACTTCACTTTTAAAAGTTTTAATAAACCTCCTACCATAAAAAAAATAAATGAATAAGCTAACAGCAATCATACCCGCAGGTAATGAAATTAATAATATAGAGGCCGTAATAGCGTCTGTTAAATTTGCTGATGAAATTTTAGTAGTTGATAGTTTTAGTACAGATGGAACTTATGAAAAAGCACTTGAGCTAGGTGCTAAAGTGATTCGCAGGGATTATAAATATTCAGCGTCGCAAAAAAATTGGGCTATTCCACAAGCCAAATATGAATGGGTATTATTAGTAGATGCTGATGAACGCGTAACACCCGAACTTAAAGCTGAGATTTTAAAAACCCTAAAAAACCCTAATGTAGACATAGTTGCTTATTGGATAGGCAGATTAAACCATTTTATGGGAGAACCCGTAAATTATAGTGGTTGGCGAAACGACAAGGTTATTAGGTTATTTAAAAGAGATTTTTGTAAATACCAAGACAAACACGTGCATGCTGAAATTATTGCTGAAGGTGGTATTGATAAATTAAAAAATAAACTATACCATAACACCTACATTACTTTTGATAAGTATATTGAAAAAATGAACCGCTACGCTACTTGGCAGGCTAAGGATTATGATAAAAAAACAGGACTATTAACCCCATATCATTTCATTATAAAACCATTCTGGGGGTTTTTTAAACATTACATATTACAAAGTGGTTTTAGAGATGGTGTAGTAGGTTTAACTATAGGCTATATACAAAGTTATACAATATTTATGCGCTATGTAAAACTTTGGCTGTTACGTAAAGGGAGAAAGTAAAAGTAAAATTATACTATAAATTTTAATGTTTAATTGTAGTTTTACTATTATAAGATTTAACAATAAATACGCATGTTTAAACACTTTTTAATAACTCGTTTTAATCTTCGTAAATCTGATTGGGCCACCAATAAAAAAAACGTAGCGGTACTAACAGAAGAATGGCATGAAAATAGGTTTAAACTTTTTACTAATTATTGTTTTCCTAGTGTAAAAGCACAAACTAATAAAAATTTTGAATGGTTAGTGTTCTTCGATATTACAACTCCAAAACCATATAAAATATTAATTAGCGAGCTACAAAAAGAGATGCCAAATTTCATCCCATTATATATTGATGGAATGGATTTATTTTTACCTTCTATTAAGAATTATTTAAATAATAATGATAGTGAATATATTATAACCAGTGGTCTGGATAATGATGATTGTTTGGAAAAAACATATGTTAACGAAGTTCAAAAAAGATTTAATAATCAACCCTTTTTAGCATTAGATTTTATTGATGGTTATACCATTCAAACCCAATTGCAAATTAAAATTGGTAAAAAAGTCCACCTTTACAATCCGTTTATTTCATTAATAGAAAAAAATAGTAACCCACGAACTGTTTGTGACATATCACACAGAAACTGGAAAAAGGAAAAAAGAATTCTTCAAATAAAAAATGTTAGAATTTGGGCTTCTGTTATTCATCATGAGAATAAAGTAAATGAATTTACAGGATATGGAAATGTAAACGTGAATACGTTTTTAGAAAAATTTGAACTATCAGAAAATCAAAAAAAATATATAGAGAAACATTATATTCCTTTAACTAATTGGAGACTACAAAGTTTTATAAATTACATGTCATCTTACAGAATTGTACTTTACAAGAACATTAAGAAGAAATTAGGATTGTATAAAAGTAATTAAGCGTTTTTTCTGATTGATAGTATTTGCTAGGCTTTAATTAAAATGTCCTTGCCATTTTTCAACATATAATCTACTACTAATTTCCCTTTTCCGCCGTTTGGCAAATCACAATCATCTATTAATACAATACTTTTATCATGCAATTGATTTTCAATAGCCATAAACTCATTAAGATGATGCGTCTTACTTTTTAATTGCACTTGTGGGTCATTATTATAATCATAACTATTTAATACAAAAAAGTTTACTAGCTCATTAAAAGCCTTTAAAAAGCTAACAGAATCTGAAAGTTGAATTTTTACACTAGAATTTAATTTTTGATTATCAACTTCTTTTTAAGCAGCAGCAACTGATTTTTTACTGATATCAACAGAATGCATAAAAGCATTATTTTTATTCGCCCATTTACCAAAAACTATAGTAGCGGCTCCATTACTTTTAGCACCATATAACCCTTCTCTGGATGTTCCTGTTTCAATTATCGTTTTTGTCTCAATCTTTTTCTAATAAATCTAAAGGTTTTAAAAATGTATCTCTTCTTTTTCTGAAATCGTAACTAAAAGGTATAAATGGATAAAGCGATTTATGCCTTGTAAACTTACCTAAAAAGAAACCAAAAACTCCTAATGCTAATAACCAAAATAAAGTATTCAAACTAAAAAAAATTATTATTTGCTGTAAATATAATCATAAAAAAAAAAGGATAGAAAGTAAAAATTAATACGCTTAAAAAAAGCATTTTTTTACCTAAAAAGAGAGATCTAACCATTGAACTCATTTAAACTTTTTTAATTGGCTATTATCGTTTTCTCCAAAAGAAATACTTTTTTTTAAACTGTTCTTTATTAGAAAAATATGATACAAATTTCTGATAATAAAAATCCATCCATTTTAAAATTTCAGCCTTTGGTTTTAAATTATATAATTTAGAATATTCATCCGCCATTATTTCAAGCATAACTCCTTGAGGAGCTAAACGTGCAAAATTTTTCATTCGAGCCTTGAAATCCATGGTCTCAAATTTCATTCTGTTTAAATCTACTAGATAAAAATTATAATCATCATCCTTTGTTGTAATTAATGTATTTCCTGCGGAATGATCTAAAAAATTTATTTGTTTTTCATGAAGTGAGAAGGTAAATCTTGTAAATGCTCTTAAAATAAGTTCATGATTTGGATAATCTGGAATTCTTATGAGCTCTCTAAAAGTTAAATCACAATTAAGATGTTCACTAACATAAAAACTTTTTTTGAATAAAAAAGCACTGAAAAATTCGAAATAAGCAATAGGTTCTGGCGTTTTAACCTTTTTACTTAAAAGTATATTTGCATATTCAAAAGACCGTCTCGCTTTACTTTTTCTAATAAAACCATAACTAATTTGATTAATAAAATTAGGTTCCTTGAATGCCTTAATATTTAAAGTTCTATCGTCTAATATAATGATTTTAATAATATTACGCTCACCCGATCCGCCTTCAAAAGAATCAAAATTTTGAATAATTTCCTTTATTTTTATTATTTCTTCGCTACTAAGACTCTTGCTAAAATGATTGATTTCTTTCATTAATTTAAGATAATAAATTAGTTTAATGTCGTTTAATCTCCATTAAAACCAAACACTTTTTTATAACTTCATACGTCATAAAGGTAAATACTTAATGATATTAAGGATTTTAAATGGTATGCTTTATCTATAAAGCAAGGGGTGAAAGTTAACAAAAATAATAAACTATGTCTAACCATTAATATTATAAATAGTTTTGAATTATTTGGGAATTTTGAGAAAGTAAATCTTTAAAACAGGAACACGAAAATGAAATAAATAAAACACAACAAGTTTTTAAAAGCTGTATACTATATCGTAAATTTGCAACGCGAAAAAACTATTTAAAAGCACTTATAATTATTGAAATTACAGTAAAAAAATATGTTCATAATCTGCAAATGTCATTAATGAATTACAAAAAAGAATTACAAAATCTAATTTTTAAAATCATATCACAATCTGCTAAAGAGCTCGGTTTAGATGCTTATGTAATTGGTGGTTTTGTGCGCGATTTTATTTTAAAACGAGGCGATGCAAAAGATATTGATGTTGTTGCAATTGGTGATGGTATAAAACTAGCTAAGCAAGTTGCAAAAAACCTTCCAAAAAAACCCAACGTACAGATTTTTAAAACTTACGGTACTGCAATGCTTCGGTATAATGATATTGAAATTGAATTTGTAGGCGCAAGAAAAGAATCGTACATAGAAGATAGTAGAAACCCATCAGTAGAAAATGGCACGCTTCAAGACGATCAAAATCGTAGAGATTTTACAATAAATGCTTTAGCACTTAATTTAAATGAAGATAATTTCGGCGATTTACTAGATCCTTTTAATGGTATTAATGATTTAGAAAATCGAATTATCAGAACACCATTAAATCCTGATATTACATACAGTGACGACCCTTTACGAATGATGCGCGCCATACGTTTTGCAACACAATTAGATTTCACTATCGAAGAAAAATCTTTAAAAGCTATTTCAAAAAATTGCGATAGAATTTCAATTATCACCAACGAGCGCATTGTGGTAGAACTTAACAAAATTTTGGAAAGCAAAACACCTTCTATTGGTTTTTTACTTCTTGAAAAAACGGGTTTACTAAATTATATTTTACCAGAATTAACAGCCTTAAAAGGTATTGATGAAGTTGAAGGACAGCGTCATAAAGATAACTTTTATCACACCTTAGAAGTTGTTGATAATATAGCAAAAAACACAGATGATGTATGGTTACGTTGGGCTGCACTTTTACATGATATTGGAAAAGCACCAACAAAAAAGTTTAGTAAAAAGGTTGGGTGGACTTTTCATGGGCATGAGTTTGAAGGTTCAAAAATGGTATATCGTTTATTTAAAAGGTTAAAAATGCCATTGAATGATAAAATGAAATTTGTTCAAAAAATGGTATTGATGAGTTCTCGCCCTATTGTTTTAGCACAGGATTTGGCAACAGATTCTGCTGTTCGCCGATTGGTTTTTGATGCAGGCGATTATGTAGACGATTTGATGACGCTATGCGAAGCAGATATTACCACAAAAAATCCTAAAAAATTCAGTAAATATCATAACAACTTTCAAATAGTGCGTGATAAAATTATAGAAGTTGAAGAACGCGATCATATAAGAAATTTTCAACCACCCATTTCAGGTGAAGAAATTATGAAAGCTTTCAATTTAAAGCCCTCAAGAGAAATTGGTATTATAAAAGAAACGATAAAAGAAGCCATTTTGGAAGGCGAAATCCCCAACGAATATGAAGCGGCTTATAAACTCATGTTAGAGAAAGGAAAAAAACTAGGTTTGAATATTAAGTCACATAGCATCAAAGACTCTGAGTAACAAAGATGAGAAACAATCATACATATCGTCAACTTTTAGTATGGCAAAAATCCATGTCTTTGGTTACAGAAATTTATAATGAAGTTAAAATATTTCCTTCAGATGAACTGTATGCCTTAACATCTCAAATAAAAAGATCGGCGACATCAATACCAAGCAATATTGCAGAAGGCTACGGTAGAGAAGGAAAAAAAGATTATTTACGATTTTTAAATATCGCTTTAAGCTCTCTCTTCGAATTACAAACGCAAATTGAAATAGCTTATAATTTAAAGTTTTTGAACGAATATAATTTCAATAAACTTTATGAAAATACTAGAGAAATAGAACGAATGTTAACCAGTTTCATTAGAAAAATCAAAGAATAAAAACTTTGAAACTTTGAAACTTTGAAACTTTGAAAACTTTGAAACTTTGAAACTTTGAAACTTTGAAACAAAAAAAAGATAATAAAAAGGTTATTTATTGGTTGCTAACTGGATGCGTTTTAATCTTTATAATGGTTGTTGTTGGCGGCATTACTAGATTAACACATTCTGGTTTATCTATTTCAAACTATAAACTAATTTCTGGTACTATTCCTCCTATGAATGACGTTGAATGGCAAGATGCCTTCGACTTATATAAGCAATACCCTGAATATCAAAAACTAAACAATCAATTCTCCTTACATGATTTTAAAGATATCTATTTTTGGGAGTGGTTTCATCGCGTTATTGGTCGCTTTATTGGATTGGTTTTTTTACTCCCATTTTTATATTTTTTAATAACCAAACAGCTAACTAAAACCACCATAAAAAAAGCTGTTATTCTCCTTTGTATGGGTGCTTTTCAAGGTTTTTTAGGGTGGTATATGGTTAAAAGTGGGCTAGTTGATAACCCTGATGTTAGTCATTACCGGTTGGCAGCACATTTAACAACTGCATTCTTAACATTTGCTTACACCCTTTGGGTGGCTTTAGATTTAATTTATCCCAATAAAAAAGATATTAATAAGTCCTTTAGAAATTTAATCCGTTTTGGCTTAGTAATATTAATTATTCAAATAATTTACGGTGCATTTGTAGCCGGTTTAGATGCTGGTTTTATACACAACCATTGGCCAATGATGAGCGAAGGACAATTTATGCACGACACTGTTTTAATTGAACAAAACCCAGTTTATAAAAACTTTTTAGAAGGTAAAAGCGGCGTACAATTTGTGCATAGAATTTTAGCTTATGTTGTTGTACTTTTTGTAATTGTTATTTGGAAAAAATCGAAAAATTTAATACTTACTACACCGCAATCTAATGGTATAAAAGCATTACTTTTTTTATTAACTATTCAGTTTTTATTGGGTATTTTTACTATTTTATTACAAGTTCCCGTTTGGTTGGGTGTTGCGCACCAAGTTGGTGCATTTTTCCTTTTAAGCGCTATGACATTTACATTACATCGTTTCAGTAAATAATTCAAAAAAACATACCTTTGCAATATAATTTTTTAGAATGATTTACAGATTTAGAGTGATACTTGATAATGACACCGATGTTGATATTTTTCGCGATTTAGAAATTCGAGAAACTGATACACTTGAAGATTTACATAATATTATTACACAATCTTTTGGGTTTGAAGGTTTAGAAATGGCATCGTTTTATTTGAGTAACGACCAATGGGATCAAGGTGAAGAAATATCCATGTTCGATTTAAGTGAAGGACAAGAATCTATTCGTTTAATGAACGAAACTGTTATTAATGCCGTTGTTCATGAAGCCAAAACAAAACTTATTTATGTTTACGACTTTTTAAGTATGTGGACTTTTTATGTAGAACTTGCCGAAATAGTTGATGAAGCAGAAGGTTCAGATTACCCTAACCTCATGTTTGTGCAAGGTCAGGTGCCTGATACTGCCCCAGAAAAATCATTTGAAGCTGAAAATTTAGACGATTTTGATGAATTTGAAGATGGTATTGATGTAGACGATTACGATAGTTTAGACTTTGATGAAAACTGGAATTAATTTTCTACTTTAAACTTTCAAGTTTTACATTCTCATAATTTCTAGTCAAAAATTCCAAAGAAAATTTTAGAATTTGCCCCATATTTTTACAACGTTTAAAATTTACATCTTGGGTATATTCAAAAATCGTTGTCTTTAATAAATCTATATTTTCTTTATTTGAAATGGCATCGTTATTCATACAATCCAATAATTTGGGAAGTCTGTTTTGAAAACTTTTTAGCCGTTTAACTAAAATAGAACGTTCTTCAGTTTTATATTGATCTATTGATGGTTTTTGTATACTGCTTGAAACCAATTCAACCATTTTTAAATTTTCTTTAAAAAATTGAGGGCGATAAATATTAAACTTCCCCTCGTAAGACTGCTGGTCGAAATCTATTGGTCTAATTTTATAAACCACATGGTCAAAATCATGGGTTGGCACAATAACATAATTGTATGATCGCATATCGCCTAAAAGCCTTATCATACAGCGTTCATTAAACTTCACAAATTCTTTAGCTATTTGCGCCTTTTCAGCTTTATCGCATTTTGGTAACATGTTTTTTATAAATTCATCTCCAGGAATTCCTGCTATATGTTCTTCAATAAGTGTATTTTTATACACTAAAAAATTTAGGTTATAAGGCGATAACATATGCTCTAATTCTAAGCCATAAACACGAGAAGCGTCAGCAGTTTTTACATAAAAATAGGTGAAATTATCATTTAAAATATTCCTGATTTTTATTCTGAATGGTTTCGAATTTCCAAAAGTACAGAAATCAACAGCGTCTACATTTAAAAAAGGTATGTTGTTTATATTCCCATCAGAATGTAAAATACTGTAAACTTTTTTAAGCGATAAATCTATTTCTTCTCTTTCAAATTCATTGTAATAAACTCGAATCCAAAGTGTATCATTATCATCTTTATCATACACTACAATAGAGCCTTGAAAACGCAATAAATCATCATAAAAAATAGGAATTTGAGTATCTCTATCGTACCGAGTAAGATATTTGTGTAACTTATCGGTAATAGGAAATGACGGTTTTTTTTTAGATATTTTTAAATCTTCCATGGTGCGTAAACTTAATCAAATTTAATGCTTTTATTAGTATCTATGTAACAAAAACTAAGTAGCATCGTCATACTTTAATAACTAACCTGTGTCGGTTTTAAAACTCGACATTAAAAAATTACAACTTGGAACCTATATTAACAATTAGCAACCTTACTAAAAAATTTGGATATTTAACAGCCGTAAAAGATTTGTCCTTCACCATAAATAAAGGCAATGTTTACGGTATTTTAGGACCTAATGGCAGTGGTAAATCTACAACTTTAGGTATCGTTTTAAACGTCGTGAATAAAACTGAAGGTAATTTTCATTGGTTTGATGGTAATACCTCAACACATAATGCTTTAAAAAAAGTAGGTGCTATTATTGAGCGTCCAAATTTTTATCCATACATGACGGCGTCTCAAAATTTAAAACTGGATTGTAAAATTAAAGGCGTTGATTATAGTAAAATAGACGAAAAGCTTGAAATAGTAGGGCTTTTAGATAGAAAAAATCATAAATTTAGAACCTACTCTTTAGGAATGAAACAACGTTTAGCCATTGCTTCTGCCCTATTAAATAATCCTGAAATTTTAATTCTGGATGAACCAACAAACGGATTAGACCCGCAAGGTATTCATCAAATTAGAGAAATTATAAAGCAAATTGCTACTAAAGGCACCACTATTTTATTGGCTTCGCATTTATTGGATGAAGTTGAAAAAGTATGCTCGCATGTTGTTGTGCTTCGTAAAGGTGTAAAATTATATTCGGGTCGTGTTGATGAAATGATTTCAAGTCATGGTTTTTTTGAATTGAAATGCAATAAACAGACAGAACTAATTTCATTTTTGGAAAACCATCCTAATTTTGGAAACATTAAAGTTCAAGATACCTTAGTTACTGCCTTTTTAAATGAACCTATGAAATCTGAGGATTTTAACAAACAACTTTTTGAAAAAGGTATTATTCTAACCCATTTAGTACAACGTAAAGAAAGTTTAGAAGAACAATTTTTACAATTAACAGATAAAAACTAAACCAACCAAAATACACCTCATGTTACGACTTTTAAATTTAGAATTACAAAAACTCTTACTTAATAGAACCAGTAAAATACTCATTTTTGTATCTTTTATATTACCATTTTTTGTTATCCTTTTATCATCATTAAAAATTAACGTTTTTGGTTTTTTTACTTTAGAGCTTGGTGAATTGGGAGTTTTCAACTTCCCAATAATTTGGCATTTAACTACTTTTTTCTCTTCGCAATTTAAATTCTTTTTTGCCATTGTAGTTGTAAGTATGATTGGTAATGAATATAGTAACAAAACCATAAAACAAAACCTTATTGATGGTTTAAGTAAAAAGGAATTTATACTTTCAAAATTTTATACTATTGTATTCTTTTCGTTGGTTTCAACGGTGCTTATTTGCCTTATTTCATTAAGTATTGGTTTGTACTATTCTAGCTATAATGAGTTTAACATCATTATACAAGAAACCAATTTTTTAGTTGCTTATTTTGTCAAACTAGTTGGCTTCTTTAGTTTATGTTTATTCTTTGGTATGCTCGTTAAACGGTCTGCTTTTGCATTAGCGTTCTTATTCATTTTATATATTTTGGAATGGATTATTTTTGGGCTTATGGCGTGGAAATTAGATTTAAGCACAGCAGAAAAAATCCAAAATTTTTTCCCCTTAAAATCAATGTATAAATTAATAGATCAACCCTTTCAACGAGTTGCTATGTCTAAGTTTCCTGAGAAAGCCGAATTAGTTTATGATTATGCGGTACACTGGTACGAAATAGCCATCGTTTTAGGTTGGACAGCACTATGTATCTTTTTATCGTATAGATTATTAAAAAAGCGAGATTTATAATATCTTTGATAGCTATCGCTATGTAAAAGATGAAAAATACCCTCATATTAATAATCACCTGTTTTTTAGGACTATATTGTTTCGCCCAAAATCAAGCTTCTAATTGGTATTTTGGTGAAAATGCAGGTATCTCTTTTAATTTAGATACAGACTCGGTAACGACAACTACAGATGGTCGGTTAAACACTGTTGAGGGCTGCACTTCAATTTCTGATGATGATGGAAATTTACAATTTTATACTGATGGCTCTTTAGTATGGAATAAAAATCATGTAATAATGTCCAATGGTACAGGTTTGATAGGTAATTTTTCGAGTACGCAATCTGCCATAATTGTACCCAAACCAAAAAATACTAATATTTATTATATTTTCACTGTTGATGATATTAAAAATAATAATGACCCTACAAACTTGGGGTTGAATTATTCAGAAGTCGATATGAGTCTTGAAGGAGGATTAGGTGCTGTGACGAACAAAAACATCAATCTTGTTAAAGAATGCTCAGAAAAAGTAACAGCAGTTTTGAAAGATTGTATATCAGAGTCTATTTGGGTTGTTACGTTAGCTTCACAAGATGGTATCAGCGATATTTTTAATACCTTTTATGCTTATGAGATTAGTATCACTGGAGTTAGCACTATTCCTAATAAATCGACATTCCCTTCGCTCGCAGTTACAGATGGCAGAGGTTATTTAAAGTTATCTCCAGACGGCAGTAAAATGGCCTGTGCAAATGCAAGTGATGGTTTGTTCATTTATGATTTTGATGTCGATACAGGTGATGTAAGCAATCAATTACAAATAAATTCTTCGGGAAATGCCAGTAGACCTTATGGCGTTGAATTTTCTCCAAATAGCGAATTACTTTATATTCATTACTCAAATGATTTTTTTGGTCAAGGCGCAGAAAATCCTTCTAATCATAGGTCAAGGCTTATCCAGTATGATTTAACATCAGCAAATATCGAAAATTCAGGGATCATAATTGACGATAGACAACTCTACAGAGGTGGTTTACAATTAGGCCCAAACGGTAAGATATATAGAGCTTTAAGTTCTACATATAATATTGGACTACCCTTCTTAGGTGTTATTAACAACCCCAACAATATAGGACTTGATTGTAACTACCAACATAATGCAATAAACTTATCCCCTAACAACTCTACTCAGGGTTTACCACCTTTTATTACTTCATTTTTTGCACAAAAAATTGATATTATTGGTAATAATGGTTCCTCAACATCCTTACCATTATGTGAAGGAGATACCTATTTTTTAAGTGCTGATGATATTCCGGGAGCATCATATACTTGGACACGCAATGGTGCTTTATTAACCAATACAAATTATAACCTTTTACTCCAAAATAACGAAGGTGGCTTATATAAAGTATTCATAGATTTAAATACCGCAGATTGTAACGATAACTTTGAAGGTATAGCATCTGTTACTTTTAATCCAAACCCTACTGCTTATGATGCCGAACTTATCCAGTGCGATGAAGATGGTATTTTAGGAGGTTTTACTAGGTTTAATTTAAACCAAGCTAATGAGGATTTAACTGGAGGTATCTCAAATCTTTCCACTAGATTTTTTACCAATGCTAGTAGAAGCAATAGTTCAGAAATATTAAATTCTAGTAATTACAACTATGATGCAGACAACCCTAGCCTTGTATATGTTGAAGTTTATGACACAAATACAAATTGTTTTGATACATCAGAACTAACATTAAATTTAAGTCTTCAACAAATCGATCCATTTCTCCATGAAGTTTGCGATGAATTAAACTCTGAAGATGGTATTAACACCTTTAATTTAACCAATATAACTACCAGTATTCAAAGTGATAATGGATTTACTTATCCAATAACTTATTACAAAACACAAAAGGATGCTATTTTGGAAGAAAATGATTTAGGGCTCACCTCTTACACAAATACCAGTTCCCCATACTCAGAAACAATTTATGCTAGAGTTGAAAACGATAATGCATGTTTTGGTATAATAACCGTTTTACTAAAAGTAAACGTTTTACCAGATATTGATATAAAAAAAACCTCCTATTATTGCACTAATTTCTTTCCTAAAACTATCACGCTTAACGCTGGCTTGATTAATAATAATAATATTGATGACTATTATTATGCTTGGTCAAATGGTGATACTGGTTATGAAACACTTGTAAACGTGGTTGAACCCTATGCAGTAACTGTTACTAATAAAATTACTGGATGCTCTAAAGAACGAATAATAACAGTAGAACCTTCTAATATAGCTACATTTGAGTCTATTACTGTAGTAGATGTTACAAGTAATAATACTATTACGGTAAATGTTTCTGGAGAAGGCATCTATGAATATGCGCTTTATAATGAAGATCATTTACCCATAACACCATATCAAGAAAGTAATATTTTCGAAAACGTTTCTCCAGGTTTTTACAATGTTTATGTAAAAGATATCGAAAATAATTGTGGTATTGTAGATGAGTTAGTTTCGGTTATTGGTTTTCCAAAATTCTTTACACCTAATAATGATGGCTTTAATGATACTTGGCAAGTTAGTGGTGTATCAAGAATGTTTCAGCCAAATACCAAAATACTTATTTATAACCGTTATGGTAAACTGGTAAAAGAAGTTAGCCCTTTGGGTGAAGGTTGGAATGGCACCAGTAATGGTACAAAACTTCCATCTGATGATTATTGGTTTTCTATAACCTTGCAAGATGGCAGAATATTTAAAAACCATTTTACACTGAAATATTAAATTTTGAACCAAAAAACCAATTAAACTGCATTTCATTCTTTTTTTTTTTATTTCATTAGAAAAAAATCTACATTTCCAGTTAATTAAGCCCCCAACTTAAAAAATTTATTTCAAAAAGATTTTAATAGAAAGTAAAAAACCTACTATGAAATTTATTTACTACATATCAATCCTCCTCATTTGCTGTAGTAATTTTATGTTTTCTCAACAAATTTCAGTTAATAATACAGTTCCTTTACAACAACTTATAGAAGATAATTTTGTTGATGGTTGTGTAAATATTTCAAATATATCATCTTCTGTAAATGGAAACGCTTTTGGATTACCAAGTTATGGCTATTTTGAACGCGCTAGCTCAAATTTCCCTTTTGAAAATGGTATCGTATTAACAACAGGTAATGCCGCCTCTGCTGGTAATGGTGTTATTTCACCCACACTTAGCGAAGGTTCATCTATTTGGGGTACCGATCCAGATTTAGAAGCTGCTTTAGGAATAAACAATACGCTAAACGCAACATCTATAGAATTTGATATTGTTTCCACTTCAAGTCAATTTCAATTTAGTTATTTATTTGCTTCTGAAGATTACGATGGTGTTAACCCTTGTCTAGTCTCTGATGGATTTGTTTTTTTAATTAGAGAAACTGTAAGTCCTGCTGCTTATCAAAATATTGCTTTGGTTCCAGGAACTTCTGATCCTGTAAATACAGGTAATGTACATGTGAATTTAGGTTCACAATGTCCTGCTCGAAACGAGCAGTATTTTGATGGCTATAACATAGGCGATACCAATTATATTGGACGAACCACAGTTTTAACAGCGGCTACCACAATACTGCCCAATGTATCTTATCACATCAAACTTATAATTGCCGACCAAACAGATGGTACTTTTGACTCCGCTGTATTTATTGAAGGTGATAGTTTTAAAATTTTAGATTTAGGAGAAGATATTGCAACCTGTGCCGGTTCAGCCTTATTAGATGCCAATATTCAAAACCCGCTTGCGTCGTATGAATGGTTTTTAAATGGTGGAACAATTGGCGGAGAAATTAATCCAACTTACAACGCTACACAAACTGGTACTTACAAAGTTGAAGTTACCGTGCCACTTAACGGAACAGATTGCGTTGAAGAAGATGAAATTATTGTAGAGTTAAATACTGAAGAAACCATAACACCCATTTCTGATTATGAATTGTGCGATGATAGTAGCGGTGATGGTATAGAAATATTTGATCTTTCAACTAAAACACCCGAACTTCTTCCTAATATTCCTTTTACTAATTATACGTTTTCTTATCATTTTTCTGAAGCAGCAGCCAGAGGAAATACTGGTGCTATAACCACCCCAATTCCTAATCCTCTAAATCCGCAGCCCATTTTTGTTCGTATTCAAGATTTAGATACGAATTGTTTTGCTTACACCAGTTTTAATTTAGTAGTTAACCCGCTTCCTAATATTGTAAACCCAACAGATTTAGAAGTTTGCGATAGTGATGATTCTCCTGATGGTTTTGCAGTCATAGATTTATCAGTAAAAGATGATGAAATAACTGCTGGAGATCCAAATTTAAATGTAACATACCACTACAATCCTACTGATGCATCCAATGGAGATAACCCCATACCAACACCTTACATAAATACCAGTCAACCAACAGATAACATATATGTTAGAGTTGTTAATTTACAAACAGGTTGTGTAAATACTACAACCTTAGATGTAAAGATTACAATTAGCCCAATTGTTAATAGAGACACTCAATTTATCGATGCCTGTGATG
>JBAQZZ010000267.1:0-1626 GCA_049791475.1 Flavobacteriaceae bacterium
AATGATTTTCATGGAAGGTGAAGGCGGGTAGATGTAAGTATTACGCACCATAAACTCTTTTAAAATATCATTTTGAATAGTTCCTGATAATTGTTCAGGTTTAACGCCTTGTTCTTCTGCGGCAACAATATAGAATGCCATTATGGGCAAAACAGCGCCATTCATAGTCATAGAAACACTCATTTTATCTAATGGGATTTGGTCAAAGAGTATTTTCATATCCTCAACGGAATCAATGGCTACACCTGCTTTTCCAACATCACCAACAACACGTTCATGGTCGCTATCGTAACCTCTGTGGGTAGCCAAATCAAATGCAACAGACAAACCTTTTTGTCCGGCTTCAAGATTTCGTCTATAAAAGGCATTACTATCTTCTGCAGTACTAAAGCCTGCATATTGTCTAATCGTCCATGGCCTTTGGACATACATTGTACTGTATGGTCCGCGGAGATTTGGTGCTATTCCTGCGGCAAAATTTATATGATCTAAATCTTCTACATCCTTCTTTGAGTAAGTTGACTTAACTTCAATGCCTTCTGCAGTTTGAAAATTAGATATTTCAGACTTTTGATCTATAACTTCAGATTTTAATTTAATATGTTGAATATTTTTTCTCAAATCAATTAATGATTATGACCCGCATGCGGATCTGTATCTTGTTGTATAGTTGGTATTTGATTAAAGTCTACTTTTGATTCTGGTTTTTCTTCAACACCGGTTAAATCAATATTAAATAGTTTTGCATAATATAAATCGAAAGCAATATAGGTTGCTAAATGTTTATCAGATAGCGCTGCTGAGTAATTAGACATTAAAGGCGATCCAAATAATTTTGGACTCATTGTATTTGTTGAAACAAGAGCATTAAGCGTTGTTTTTAAATTTTCACTTTTAATATTGTTAGCAACACACTTAAAAAATGAACTGTTATAATTTAAATAACTTTCTTTATTGTTTGCGTCCCACAAACTATTTTCTTGTTTTAAAGCTTCAAATACTTTTACCGTATGTGGAGTTACAATTTCTGAGTAATTAATACGACCACCAACGGCATTTCTAATAAACTGAGAATACGGTAAGTTTAAATTAGTTCTGCCTTTACCATAAGCTTTAATAATATCAGATTCAAAACTGAATAATGCTTCATTAATGAGTGCTTTCAAATTATTATTTTCACATTCAACAACAGTACCTTTATCTGCAAATTTAAAATCAGTAAAGGTGGTTTTTTGTTCGCAACTAAATGTAATTATTATTAAAAAAAAGGTGATTAGAGTAAATTTTGTGTTCATTTTAGTTTTCATTTTTTAATCGTTCTTGTTCTAATTTTTCTGATAATCGTTTTTCTATAATGGGTTCAATTAAAGTTTTTCTTTGGTTGGTTTTTACAAAAGGATAAATTTCGAGTTCATGTTTCATAACATCATCAGGGTTTGGGTGTTTGTTTGTTCCTAATAATATTTCCTCACCATTATTAAATTGTTGCTGTTCTTTTTTAGCGCTTTCTTTTATTTTTCTTTGAATTGTACCATCTTTCAACTGCTTTAAAAACCCACCGTTTTTTTCTATATCTTTAAATAAAACCAATCCTTTTTCTGCTAATTGGTTGGTTAAGGTTTCAAT
>JBAQZZ010000268.1:0-1584 GCA_049791475.1 Flavobacteriaceae bacterium
AGCCTGCACCGCGCGACATGTAAAAGAAGCCCGGATGATCGGCCGTCGGCCCGGCGATCCATGGCAGCCCCGCGCTGATCTGATGGAAGTCGTTCGTGTCCCAACCCGTCGCAACGACCGACTTGTCCCAAGCCTTGGTCGTTGTATTGAACGTGAACTTGCTCAGCTCGCTGCGCTGGCTGACGTAGATCGCATCGTCGATCACGTACACGCCTGATGGCTCGTACATGTCCGTCGCGATCTTCTCGCCGGTGATCTTGGAGGGGTCGTCGCTATCGGGGTTGCTGATCAGCCAGAGTTCGCCGTTGGGTTCTTGCGTGGGGCTTGGTGCCTTGAGGCTACGTGCGTCGAAACGCGCGACGACCAAACGACCATCGGACAACATCCCCAGGCCCCCGACGGGCATCTCCATCTCGTTGGGCCGGATGTTCGTTAGCTTATAGCCGGGGTGGACCGAGACGAGCTTCTTGCCAAGGCCCGGCCGTGCGCCCTTTTTCAAGAGCTCCTTCGTCCCGCTCTGCGTGGGACGGAAGTAGAACTTGGGTGCGAGTAACTGCTCGGTCGGGATCGCCGCGTGCTTGCCGCTATCTTTAGTCCAAGTTAGCGCGATCTTTTTGTCCATATCTTCGTTGACGATCTGGATCAGACTCAACGGATACCAACCCTTGTTTAGCGCAACCGCCAAGGTATCGGGGTCGATCGCATAGTCGCCAATATTGAGCGTCACCTCCGCCTGCGTGTTGAATCCGAATCGATAACGCCCCGTCTCTAGCACATTGATCCAACCCGACCACTCGGCGATGTACTCACCCGTGATCTTCTCATCCTTCTTCTCCGTAATCGCCTGATCATCTTGAAAGACCGCATCCGCTTTGACTTCAACACCCGGGACGGTGATGTCCACGTTCGCTGATGCGCCGGGTTGCACCGCGAGACGGGCGTTCTTGTCTGCAAAGTTCTCTTCGCCGATCCAGTAGATCTGCAGCCGCAGGCCCAGCTCGGTGTCCAGCCCATCGGTGTCCAATGGCTTGTCCGCCTGGCCGTAAGCAGGCACCGCCAGCAGTAGGCAGAGGAAAAAGCAGAACGATGAAGTAAGGGTTCGATGCATGAGGTGTTCCATGACAACCACGACTTTCAAGAGAGCGACTTGATTACGAGCATAAGGTAGGACAGGCATTCCTGCCTGTCGATTGGCCGCAGGCCAAATACCAAATACCGCTTCGCCGGATGCCACGATTGCCTTGGCTCCCTCTCCCCTTGGGAGAGGGCTGGGGTGAGGGGACAGCGTGATAGTGACAATGAAATACGGAATAAGCCTTTGTTGATTGAACGCCGGGTGCCACACCGCGTCTATCAGGACGCTGTGTGCGAACTGCTCTAAACGCCATCACAAATGACTCGGCACATAGCTGCCTGCGGCAGTGATGTGGCACCCCCACCCCGCTTTGCCCTACCCAAACAACCCCTGCTGGCCCACCGGCTCGATGCACTTCTCACCCTCGTTGCCCGCCTTGTTCACGTATGTGCTCACCGGCCAAGCGGCCATTTTTTCAGCGGGATACGGCCGAAGCAACTTCGCAGCTC
>JBAQZZ010000269.1:0-19810 GCA_049791475.1 Flavobacteriaceae bacterium
ATAACTTTTTATTTAAAACATAAGCTAGCAACACCTGTGTTAACTATTGCAACCTTTCGACTGCGTTCAGAATAAACTTATCCTTTTAAAGTTTAGAAAAGTAAAGTTTGAGGTCAACTATAATTTAACAGATTGCCACGTCGCTTACTCCTCGCAATGACGTCTTTAAAAGATATAATGGAAAGCGCGACCTTTAGGTAACGCCCAAATATTTATAATTTTAAAAATTACAGGTTTCAATTTCTGTAACACGAAGGGTGTTTACCATACCCTTCTCTTTCATTGGCATGGCGGCTAAACTAATTAGCATATCGCCTTCTTCTAAATACCCCATTTTACAGGCTATGGCATTTACATCTTCAATAGTTTCATCGGTGCTCACAAACCTGTCATAATAAAATGCGCGAACACCCCAGAGTAAACTTAAACGCGTTAAAATACGCTTGTTGGATGTGAATACTAAAATATGACATGATGGTCTCCAAGCCGAAATTTGAAACGCTGTATACCCACTATTTGTTAATGTTGAAATAGCTTTTGCGCTAATTTCGTTTGCCATATTTGCAGCATGATAACAAATAGATTTAGTAATATAACGGTTGGTACGAATATGTGGTGGTAACTGAGGTACTTGTATTAGTTTTGAATCTTCAACACTTTTTAAAATGTTGCTCATTTGCCTAATTACTTGAATAGGATATTTACCAACCGAAGTTTCTCCTGAAAGCATTACCGCATCGGCACCATCCATAACGGAGTTGGCAACATCGTTTACTTCTGCTCTTGTTGGTGTTAAACTGTCAATCATAGTTTCCATCATTTGTGTGGCTATAATTACAGGAATTCTTGCTTTTTTGGCGCGTAATACCAACTGTTTTTGAATTAGCGGTACTTCTTCAGCAGGAACCTCAACACCCAAATCGCCTCGAGCTACCATTAAACCGTCGCAATGCGTTACAATTTTATCAATGTTTTCTACAGCTTCTGGTTTTTCAATTTTTGCTATAATTGGTATTTTATGATCGCAATGCTTCGCAATTAAATCGCTAAGTAGTATTAAATCTTCAGCATGACGTACAAAGGATAAAGCAAACCAATCGACATCTAGACTGATGGCAAAAATGGCATCTTTAATATCTTTTTCGGTAAGTGCTGGTTGTGAAATGTTTGTATTTGGAAGGTTTACCCCTTTTTTAGATTTTAATGGGCCACCTTGAATAACTTTGGCAACAACTTCTGTTTTTTTATTTGTTGAAACCACTTCAAAAATGAGTTTCCCATCATCTAAAAGAATCCGTTCTCCTGGTTTTGCATCTTGTGGAAACCTATCGTAGGTCATGTAAACACGCTCTTTTGTGCCTTCAAAACGTTTGCCTGTCGCGAAAATTATTTCATCTCCTGCATTTACAATAACCTCTTCTTTCATAACACCTACACGAAGTTTTGGCCCTTGTAAATCTGCTAAAATAGCTGCAGTGTAGCCATACTCTTCATTGAGTTCACGTATCATTTTAATCCGCTCTGTTACGTCACTATAATCAGCATGAGAAAAGTTAATTCTGAATACATTAACGCCTTCGTCAAGCATTCCTTTTAAAACGTCTTTAGTACTTGTAGCTGGCCCTAGGGTTGCTACTATTTTGGTTTTTTTTCTTAATGGCATTAGCTAAAAATTAAATTGTCTTTAGATTTTAATTGATTACTATCAATACTATAAGCTGTGGCAATTTGAGATATGTTTAATATACTATTTAAAATATATTTTTCTTTACTGAAATTGAATTGATTATCTATTTTTAAAAAATAATTAACACGCTTATATTCTGGTATTAAATGGGTTGTTTTTGTTATTATTTCTTGGTTTTCAAATAACGATTCATAATTTATTTGCTGATAACTCTCTGTTTTACAAACATTAGAAACCAAACTCCAAGTGGTTAACTGTTTATGGTCTTCCCATTCAAAAATAGAATAGGTTGATTTACTGTTATTATAATCTAAATCTGATGGTTTTCGGGTTAGGGTTATACCTAAATATTTATTAAGAAGATATGCTAACCGATAATCTTCAAGAGTACAATGTATTGCAATTAAAGTGTATAACACTTCATCAAAAACATCATCAAGAATAAGTTTGTGAACAGCCATAACTTATATTAATATGGTAAATATAATATATAAAAAACTGAGTTATATTAAGTTTATGCTAATGTTAATGATAAATGCAACTAAAACGTTGTAGTAAATTATTTTTGAGAAAGATATGCTTTAAAGCATTTTAGAGATGCTGCTTTGAAAAGCAAAAAAGGCACGTTTTGAAGCTTTTTCTTCTGCTTTTTTCTTTGATGTAGCTCTTGCTTTAGCAATTACTTTATCATCTATAGAAAGTTTTACTGAAAAATGTCGAACCTCATCATTTCCAGTGTCTTCATAAACATTATAGCCAAAATTTTTCTTTTCTTTTTGGCACCACTCAATCAATAAACTCTTGTAACTTATTACTTTACCTTCAAGCGTTTCAATATCTACATAGGGGATAATGACACGTTTATAAATAAATTTTTCGCAATATTTATAGCCTTTATCTAAAAAGATAGCCCCAACTAAAGCCTCGAATAAATTACCATGAATATTATCTCCAAACTGCCCTGGTGGTATTTTACTTTCCACTAAGTCAATTAGTTTCAAATCTTTACCTAGCTCATTTAAATGTTCTCTACTTACTATTTTCGATCGCATTTTGGTTAAATAGCCTTCATCACCGCTAGGTACTTCAAGATATAAATGAGAGGCAATTACTGAGCTCAACATGGCATCACCCAAAAACTCTAAACGCTCATAATTAATAGCATTTCCTTTGCTATCTCTTATGTTCATAGACCGATGCGTAAATGCTTTTTGGTAGAATTTTACTTGCTTGGGTTTAAAGTCCAGAATTTTAGTTAATTCCATAAAAAAATTCCCGTTGCCTTTAAAACGGGAATTAAATATGTTGCGAATGTTTTTCATCTGATAATAAATATTTTATTTTAATGTCAGATGTAATAAACCAAGTTGCATTTTCATGTAAAATTTAATTTATCTTATGGTTTATTTCATTCGGGATTTAATCTATTTTCTTGAATATTACACAGGCGTTGTGACCGCCAAATCCAAATGTATTACTCATTGCTACTTTAACATCACGCTTTTGAGCCTTGTTTAAAGTTAAATTTAATTCAGGATCAATGTTTTCATCTACTGTAGTATGGTTTATTGTTGGCGGTACAATACCGTGTTCCATAGCCAATATAACCGAAATAGCTTCAATAGCACCTGCTGCACCTAAAAGGTGACCTGTCATTGATTTTGTTGAATTAATATTTATATTCTTAGCATGATCTCCAAATACTTCTGAAATTGCTTTTAGTTCTGCAACATCTCCTAAAGGTGTAGATGTACCATGTGTATTAATATGGTCTACATCTTCTGGCTTTAAGCCTGCATTTTCTAAACAATTCTTCATTACTGCTATAACACCAATACCTTCTGGATGTGGCGCCGTCATATGATAGGCATCAGAAGATAAACCTCCTCCAATACATTCAGCATATATTTTAGCTCCTCTTGCTTTCGCATGTTCATACTCTTCTAAAACTAGTGCGCCTGCACCTTCTCCTAAAACAAAACCATCTCTTGTTGCGTCAAAAGGACGCGAGGCTGTTTCTGGACTTTCATTTCTAGTAGATAATGCATGCATTGCATTAAAACCACCCATACCTGCAATAGTTACTGCGGCTTCGCTTCCACCTGTTACAACCACATCTGTATGCCCTAAACGTATAGAGTTTAAAGCGTCAAACATAGCGTTAGCAGAAGATGCACAAGCAGAAACTGTTGTGTAATTTGGCCCCATAAAACCATGTTTTATAGAGATGTTTCCTGGTGCAATATCAGCAATCATTTTAGGAATAAAGAATGGGTTAAATCTTGGTGTGCCATCGCCCGCGGCGAAGTTTAAAACTTCTTCCTGAAAGGTTTCTAAACCACCAATACCTGCTCCCCATATAACACCAACCCGCAATTTATTGACTTCATCTAGATTTAATTTCGAATCTAAAATAGCTTCGTCTGCTGCCACCATGGCGTATTGTGCAAACTTATCCATTTTTCGAGCCTCTTTTCTATCAAAGAAATCAGTTGCTTCAAAGTTTTTCAATTCGCAAGCGAACTTTGTTTTAAACTTTTCGGTATCATAATATGTTATAGGCGCAGCACCGCTTTTACCACTAATTAAACCGTCCCAAAATTCATCCTTGGTATTGCCAATTGGTGTTAAAGCCCCTAATCCTGTGACTACAACTCGCTTTAATTCCATAAAGTATATTGCTTATTTTGCAGCTTCTATGTATGATATAGCTTGACCAACTGTTGCAATATTTTCAGCTTGGTCGTCTGGAATTTGGATATCAAATTCTTTTTCGAATTCCATTATCAATTCTACAGTATCTAAAGAGTCTGCTCCTAAATCGTTTGTGAAGCTAGCTTCTGTTACAACTTCGTTTTCATCTACTCCTAATTTATCAACGATAATCGCTTTTACTCTTGATGCAATGTCTGACATAATTTTTTAATTTAAATGTTTTAATTAGTTGGCAAAAATAAAAAACTTTATTTTTAAAACACATCTTTACTTTAAAAATGTGGTGGTAATTTACTAAAATTACTTTTAAGTATTTATAATTTACCTTCTAATTGTTAATAATTATTCTTTTTTTTGTTTGAATAATATTAACATTGATAGTCTGTGTATGAAATGAGCTTGGTAATTTTGCTGAACATTGTTGTAAATTCGATTTATGAATTACATCTGTCATTAATTTTAAAATAAAAACCAACAGATGAAACGTATTGTAATTTTTGCGTCCGGAAGTGGTACTAATGCTGAAAATTTAATTACCTTTTTTCACAACAGCGATAATGTGTCTGTTATTCAAGTGTTAACTAACAATCCTCATGCCAAAGTTTTAGAACGTGCTAAAAATCTTAAAGTTAGTGCGCTATCATTCAACAAAATAGCGTTTACAGAAACTAATGATGTTCTTAATATTTTAAAAGCCTCAAAACCAGATTTAATTGTTTTAGCGGGGTTTTTATGGAAATTTCCTGAAAAAATTCTAGATACATTCCCTAATAAAGTGATTAATGTTCACCCTGCGCTGTTACCAAAATACGGTGGAAAAGGCATGTATGGCATGCATGTTCATAAGGCCGTTGTAAATAATAAAGAGACAGAAACTGGTATAACCATTCATTACGTTAATGAACATTATGATGAAGGCGCTATTATTTTTCAGGCAAAATGTGATGTGAATAGTAATGATTCTGCCGAAGATGTTGCTGGTAAAATTCATGAATTGGAGATGAAACACTTTCCCAAGATTGTTGATAAACTTTTAAGCCCCACCCCTTAATCCCCTCCCCAAAGGAGAGGGAAAACCAAAATCGTCTTATTTAATCTGTGAAATCTGTGTCAAAAAAAAAGAAAAAGAAATATTACACCGTTTGGAAAGGTCATCACACTGGCGTTTTTGAATCTTGGAATGATTGCAAAGCGCAAATAAAAAACTTTGATGGCGCTCAATATAAATCGTTTGAAACTTTTGAAGCTGCTAAAAGTGCCTTAAAAGGAAATTATTTTGATTACGTTGGAAAAAACAAAGGCTTTAAAAGTGAATTATCACCAGAGCAACTAAAAAAAATAGGACAACCTAATTATAATTCTATATCAGTTGATGCCGCTTCTTCTGGCAATCCAGGAAAAATGGAATATCGCGGCGTTGATACAAAAACAAAAAAACAGCTTTTTATTCAAGGCCCATTTGAAGAGGGCACTAATAATATTGGTGAGTTTTTGGCATTGGTGCATGGTTTAGCGTTTCTTAAAAAAAATAAAAGTAATCGAATTATTTACACAGATTCTAGAACTGCCATCAGTTGGGTAAAAAAGAAAAACTGCAATACCAAACTAGAACGCAACGATAAAAATAAACCTGTTTTTGATTTGGTTGATAGAGCCGTAGAATGGCTTAAAAAGAATACTTACAACACTGTTATTGTAAAATGGGAAACTAAAGCTTGGGGAGAAATTCCTGCGGATTTTGGGAGAAAATAAATTCGTTTTTAAGTATCTAAAAAGCTTATATTTGCACAAAATTATCAGGTTATATTTATGGGCAAATTAGTAATTGTGGGTACGGTAGCATTTGATGCTATTGAGACGCCTTTCGGTAAAACCGATAAAATACTAGGTGGTGCTGCAACTTTTATTGGTCTTGCTGCTTCTCATTTTAATATTGATGCTGCAGCAGTATCTATTGTTGGTGGCGATTTTCCCCAAGATTATTTAGATTTATTGTCAAATAAAAACGTTGATATTTCTGGAATTGAAATCGTAAAAGAAGGTAAAACATTTTTTTGGAGCGGAAAATATCATAACGATATGAATTCTCGCGACACTTTAGTAACAGAGCTAAATGTATTAGAACATTTTAATCCTATAGTTCCTCAAGATTATAAAGATGCTGAAATTGTTATGTTAGGAAATTTACATCCTTTAGTACAACAAAGTGTTTTAAACCAGATGACTAAGAAACCAAAACTAGCCATTTTAGATACTATGAATTTCTGGATGGATATTGCTCTAGACGATTTAATGGCAGTAATAAAAAATGTAGATGTTATTACCATTAATGATGAAGAGGCTAGACAACTTACAGGAGAGTACTCTTTAGTTGTTGCCGCTAGAAAAATTCATGAGATGGGGCCAAAATATGTAGTGATTAAAAAAGGTGAACACGGTGCCCTGTTATTTCATAACGAACATATTTTTTATGCGCCAGCACTACCCTTAGAAGAAGTTTTTGACCCTACTGGAGCTGGTGATACTTTTGCAGGAGGATTTGCAGGGTATCTTGCAAAAACAGGAGACACCTCTTTTGAGAATATGAAGAATGCTATTATATATGGATCGACATTAGCTTCATTTTGTGTAGAAAAGTTTGGAACAGAACGCATGCAAAATTTATCGAGCGACGAAGTTCATAAACGCTTATTGCAGTTTAAACAATTAACACAATTTGAAATCGAATTAACCTAAATCTATTATTTAAAACCTAATATTGATTAAGAGATTAAATATGTCCTTAAAAAAACAAATATTAAAATCATATAAAATAGAATTAACATAAACAAACGCGCTCTAAAATAGAGTGCGTTTTTTGATTTAGATAAAACTCCAAAATGATTTTTCATTTTTGGTATCAAAAATTTGTCATTCTCACGAAAGTGGGAATCTAAAACAATTTATTTTTTCCGCTACTGCGAAAACATTTATAATTATGAGTGATGCCTTAAAACACGAATGTGGAATAGCCATGATAAGGCTACTAAAGCCTTTAGAATATTATAAAGAAAAATACGGAAGTGCATTTTACGGTGTAAATAAAATGTATTTAATGATGGAAAAACAGCACAACCGTGGTCAAGACGGTGCTGGTTTTGCAAGTATAAAATTAGACACCAAACCCGGCGAGCGTTATATAAGCAGAGTGCGCTCGATAGCACAACAACCTATTCAAGATATTTTTGCGCAAATTAACGAGCGCGTTAATAAAGAATTTAAAGAGCATCCTGAATACACTGATGATGTTGCTGCACAAAAAAAGAATATTCCATACATTGGCGAGGTATTATTAGGGCATGTTCGTTACGGTACTTTCGGAAAAAATAGTGTGGAAAGTGTACATCCATTTTTAAGACAAAATAACTGGATGCATCGAAATTTAATTATGGCTGGAAACTTTAATATGACCAACGTTAAAGAACTTTTTAGCAATTTAATTGAGTTAGGACAACACCCAAAAGAATATACCGATACCATTACCATCATGGAAAAAATTTGTCATTTTTTAGATGATGCCGTTAGTATAATATATAAAGATTTAAAGAAAGAAGGTTATAATAAACAACAAGCCTCTCCACTAATTGCAGAACGTTTAAAAGTCTCTAAAATTTTAAAAAGAGCTGCAAAAAATTGGGATGGTGGCTACGCTATGGCGGGGTTAATTGGCCATGGAGATTCCTTTGTGTTGAGAGATCCGGCAGGTATTCGACCAGCTTATTATTATAAAGATGACGAAATAGTTGTTGTAGCCTCAGAGCGTCCTGTAATTCAAACCGTTTTTAATGTTAAGTTTGAAGATGTAAAAGAATTAGAACCTGGACATGCCATTATTACTAAACATTCTGGTCGTGTTACTGTACAAAGAATCCTGCATCCATTGGAACGTAAAGCCTGTTCTTTTGAGCGTATTTATTTTTCAAGAGGAAGTGATGCCGAAATATATCAAGAGCGTAAAATGTTAGGTAAACTATTAATGCCTAAAGTTCTTCAAGCTATTGATAATGATACTAGAAATACCGTTTTTTCATATATTCCAAATACAGCTGAAACCTCTTTTTTCGGCATGATAGAAACCGCTGAAGCCTATATAAATAAAAAGAAAACGTCTGCTATTCTAAATGGGCAACGTTCATTATCTGCAGCTAAAGTCACAGAAATTTTATCGGAACGTGCTCGTGTTGAAAAAATAGCTATAAAAGATGTAAAACTTAGAACTTTTATAACCGAAGATAGTAGTAGAAATGATTTGGTGGCGCATGTTTACGACATCACTTACGGTGTTATAAAACCTACCGACAACTTAGTTATTATAGATGATAGTATTGTAAGAGGCACCACTTTAAAGATGAGTATTTTAAAAATGCTTGATCGGTTAAATCCTAAAAAAATTATAGTAGTGTCTTCGGCGCCACAAATTCGATATCCAGATTGTTACGGAATTGATATGGCAAACCTTGAAAGTTTAGTCGCTTTTAGAGCCGCTTTAGCATTATTAAAGGAGCACAATAAATATCATATTATAGAAGATGTTTATAATAAATGTGTGGAACAAACAGAATTAGCAGATAGTAAAGTTCAAAACTTTGTAAAAGAAGTATATGATCCTTTTACAGATGATCAGATTTCAGATAAAATATCTGAACTTTTAAGTGATGAAAATATTAAGGCAGAGGTTAAAATTATTTTTCAACCGGTTGAAAATTTACATAAGGCCTGTCCGAACCATTTAGGCGATTGGTATTTCACAGGAAATTATCCAACTGATGGTGGAAACAGAGTTGTAAATCGTGCATTTATCAATTTTTATGAAGGCAATAAAGAACGTGCTTATTAATTCCGGATTTTTCAATTTGTAGCATTTAAATCTGATAAAATACATTTAATCTGATAAAATTGCCGTTTATCTAAAAAATAGTCTGGTTACACAAAATCAATATAAATTGGTATCACCATAACATAAGTAGGTTAAGTTCATGGTAGATTTGGGGCAAAAAAAGGCGAACATCTGTTCGCCTTTTTTTATGGAATTAAGTTTCATTTTCAAATGGTTTGCAAAAAATTGTTTTTATAGTAAATAGTGTACACAAGCCCTTTTAAGCCAATATATAAGTCGTTTAACTAAAATATTTTAACAATCTCTAGTACCAACATATATTTGAAGAACCATAACATAAGTAGGTTAAGTTTATGGTAGATTTGGGGCAAAAAGGTGAACATCTGTTCACCTTTTTCATTTTATATAATTCTCATAAAAATGGGAATTTTTTTTGTATTATTCTTGCCATAAAAAATTATCTTTACAGTATAACCACAACATAAAACTTTCTATATCCTGATGTATTTACTGGATATCGACAATAAAAGTTAATATATAATGAGTTGTGCATAAAGCGGAAAATCTTGCAAACCATTGAAATTTGAACTAAAAAAAGCCAGCAGCACAAATAGTACATTTGGTTGTTTGTCTACACATAAGCCAACGTTGAAAAAATCAAAAGAGCTGTTTTTTGCCAACGTTTTAATTTGTATAGTTCAACTAAAATATCTAATTTTGTTACTTATAGTCAACAATGTCGGAAATGAATAAAAACATAATAAATGAACTACTTAATTCTCACGAGATAAACCTCATTGAGAAACATCTCATTTATTCTTTTATTCAAAACAAAAATTTAGAATCAAACAAAAGCCCAATAATTTCAGAACTGCTAGATGACTTTAAAACGGAGCCAGAAATTTATTTACTTGTTTCAACTCTTGACATTAAAGACTTAAAGCTTTTAGAAAATTATCTTGAGCTTTTAATTCCTACAAATGACCGAAAAGTAAATGGAGCATTCTTTACACCTACTTATGTCGTAGATTTTATAATCAAAGAAGTTTCTCCAAAAAACAAAGACAAATGTTTAGACCCAAGTTGTGGTTGTGGAGCATTTTTAATAGGCTTGGTAGAATATTACCAAAAGACTTTCAAGAAAAGCGTAAAGGAAACCATTAATGAGAATATTTATGGCTCTGATATATTAAATTATAATGTAAAACGCTCGAAGATAATTTTATCGCTTTTTGGACTTTTAAACAATGAAATTATTGAAGAATCGGACTTCAATATTTACAATCAAGATAGTTTGAAAGCTGATTGGAAAAACGAATTTGAAATAATTGTTGGAAACCCGCCTTATGTTAAATTCCAAGATTTAAGTGACGAAAATAGACTGTATTTAATTAACAATTGGAAAAGTATTGAAAATGGAACTTTCAATTTGTATTTTGCGTTTTTTGAATTAGGCCATAAATTATTAACCTCAAACGGAAAGTTAGGATACATTACACCAAATAATTATTTTACTTCGTTGGCCGGTTTATCACTTCGCCAATATTTTTTGCAAAATAAATGTGTAACAAGAATTGTAGATTTTAGACACAAAAAAGTTTTTGATGCTCAAACATACACAGCAATTACTTTTGCTAATAAAAAGACTAACGAATCTATTTTATTTGATAAAATTAGAGACGAGCAATCTTGTTCAGACTTTTTAATTTCAGCAAACGGTTCTCCTAATTATTTGGAAAATTTAGAAGTTAGTAAATGGCGATTATTAAAAACCAAAGAACAAGAAAACATTAAAATAATTGAGAGTATTGGAACGCCAATAAAACAATTATTCAACATTGCTGTGGGAATTGCAACCCTAAAAGATGAAGTCTTTTTTATAGATTCTACAAACGAAGAAAATGGATATTTAACAAAAACCACAGAAAACGGAACATTTCTAATTGAAAAAGAAATAACAAGGCCTGTTTATAAAATATCTCAATTTAAAAGTCAAAAAGATATTGAAAACAACACTTTAAGAATTATCACTCCATATCACACAAACTCTAAAAATGCAGTTCCAATTTTGGAAGAAGAGTTTATTGCTAAATACCCTAAATGCTACGAGTTCTTAATTTCGGAGAAAGAGAAATTAGAAGGTCGTGGAAAAGGCAAAAAAGTATTCTCACCTTTTTACGTTTGGGGCAGAACACAAGGAATTACACGTTTCGGAATAAAAATATTAAACCCAACATTTAGCAAACATCCAAGATTTTTATTCGTTCCAGAAGAAGATGCTTATTACACAAATGGTTACGGAATTTATTTTGACCGAGACCATTCTAATAAAACTTCATTATTTGAGGATTCAACTCACGAAATGTCAAAAGAAGAAAACATTTTAATAGTTCAGAAAATTTTGAACTCTATTGTAATGGATTATTACGTTAGTAATACAAGTGTTTCTATTCAAGGAGGTTTTCCTTGCTATCAAAAGAATTTTATTGAAAAATTCACCATTCCAAACTTTACAAAAGAAGAAATTAATATTTTAAAAAGCCTAACTGACAAAATGGAAATTGACGACTTTTTAATAGAAAAATATCAAGTTAATATTCCAGTTCCAAATCGCTTATCGTGTATATCAAGCAATGTTCTTGTCAATCCATCGTAATTCAGATTGTTCATAGAAGCTATTGAATTCGCTGGTAATATATTATCATTGATTAAATCTTGCGTAGTATTGTAAACTTTTACAGGGTTTTGCGAAAAATCAGCAATAATCAAAGCTACTCTTTCATATTTAAAATCATCATCCCTTTGACTTGCCCTCATATTTAATGCAGAAAATCCTTTGATATACTTTTCTAAATAATTGGAAGTTGAATTCGTAAAAGGTTTATAAACAACATTATTTAAAGCTAATTGTGCTGAATCTAATTCTCTCACAGAAATTAAGTAAACTTCTCCCAAAACCATTTTTGGTACTCGTCTATGCAAATTAAGCGGTTCAGCAAAAGTTCTCTCAAACATAGTATCTATATTTTTTGACAAACTACTTAACTGGCTTCGAACATTTATTGAAAGAACGTGTTCAGAAAATAATTCTCCATATGGCTCCGTTGTTCCTGTATTATATAATCCGTTAAAATCTATTCGCTCAACTCTTGGAGTTTTATTATTTGGAAAAACACAAATATCTTGTTTCTTAAATTTTAAAAAGCCTGCTAAAGTCTTTTCACCTCTTGATTGTCCAGAAGGTGGTTGAATCAAAGTAGGGTTTACATTTTCACTAATCAGAGAAGATTTTACAACTTCGTGTAACAAATTGATTAATTGTTGTGAAGTTATAAGAGACTTTTTCCCGTTTGCACCTGAATGTACAATTACATCTTCAATGGCTAATTTAATTATCTCTAACGCTTCTGCCAGAGTAATTAGATTAGTAACACAGTTAGTAATCCTTGTATCAATGTCACTTTTTATTTGTTGTAATGTTCTCAAAACTATTTGTATTAAAAAATTCCTTTAAATCAACGCCAAGTGCCGCAGAAATTTTCTCAATATTGACTATCGAAATATTTCTTTTGCCATTTTCAACACTTGCAATGTAACTTCTATCTAAATCGGACGCATAAGCTAAATCCTTTTGAGACATCTGTTTGAAGTCTCTTAATTCCTTAATACGATTTCCTATTTTAGACTTTATATCCATTATTGCAAATTTGAGGAAATGTTGACTATAAATCAAAGACTATAAGTAACATCTAAAAAAACCCAAGACCGAAAGACATACACATTTACAGTCGTTCCTCCTTCGCAATGACGTTTTAAAAAGATATAGTGGATAGCGCGACCCTTGGGTAACGTCATAAAAAAATCGTCTAGAAAAAATTCCAGACGATTTAATATTTATTGTTCAGCCAATGCTAATTACTTTGCCTCAGCGTAACGTTTTTCAACTTCATTCCAGTTAATGACATTAAAGAATGCTTTAATATAATCTGGACGTCTGTTTTGATAGTTTAAATAATAAGCATGTTCCCAAACATCAATTCCTAAAATTGGTGTACCGCCACAACCAACTCCTGGCATTAACGGGTTATCTTGATTTGGTGAAGAACAAACTTCTACTTTTCCTCCTTTATGCACACATAACCAAGCCCAACCTGAACCAAAACGCGTTCCGGCAGCTTTAGCAAAAGCATCCATAAAATCTTCTTTAGAACCAAAAGCAGCATCAATAGCATCTTTTAATGCTCCAGATAAATAGCCTTTCCCTTCAGGATTCATAACACTCCAAAATAATGAATGGTTGTAAAATCCACCACCATTGTTTCTAACAGCGCCATTATTCATATCTAAATTTGCAAGAATATCTTCGATAGATTTTCCTTCTAAATTGGTTCCTGCAATCGCATTGTTTAAATTGTTTGTGTATCCTTGATGATGTTTTGTATGGTGTATTTCCATAGTTCTTGCATCTATATTAGGTTCTAAAGCATCGTATGCATATCCCAAATCTGGTAATTCAAAAGCCATAATTTTTTTGTTTTAAAATATTAATATTTAATTTCATTCAAATTTACACATAAAACAGGTCAATTAAAAATAATAAATAGTTATGAACTCATTGATACTTTTTATCTTGTGTGCAAATTCCAATTCATGCCAGAACATCATCCTTTTACAATTTATAATGCATCTGCAGGTAGCGGAAAAACCTTTACGCTTGTAAAAGAATATTTAAAAATTCTGTTTAATTCCAGTAACCAATACCTATTTAAAAACATTTTAGCTATTACGTTTACCAATAAAGCGGTTGCTGAAATGAAAGACCGAATTATTGAAACTTTGAAGCAATTTTCTGAACCTGCTATTGTAGAAAATCCGAACCCCATGTTTTCTGCCATTTGTGAAGATTTAAAAATGAAACCTGAAATACTTCACAATAAAGCCACAAAACTATTAAACACGATTATACATAATTATGCTGCTTTTGATATTTCGACCATTGATGGCTTTACACATAAACTGATTAGAACTTTTGCCCACGATTTAAAATTGCCATTAAATTTTGAGGTAGAATTAGACCAAGATACCCTTCTAAACGAAGCTGTTGATAGCCTTATTAATAAAGCTGGAACCAACGAAGCGCTTACCAAAATATTAGTAGATTTTGCTATTGAAAAAGCTGATGATGATAAAAGTTGGGACGTTGCTTTCGATTTTAATAAAATAGCAAAGTTACTCGTAAACGAAAACGATATTCCGTTTATTGAAACCTTAAAAAACAAATCTTTAGACGATTTTAAAGCGCTTAAAGCACAATTAAAAAAAGAAATTTCTACTGAAGAAATACGTGTTGTTGAAAAAGCACAAGCCATTTTAACTTTAATTGAGGAAGCAGGATTGGAGTTTAACGATTTTTCTGGAAGCTATTTACCAAAACATTTTCAAAAATTAGCAGATGAAAATTTTAACGTAAACTTTGACGCTAAATGGCAAGAAGATCTTGAAAGCAAAACACTTTACCCTAAACGAGTTAACAGCGACATTGCATCAATAATTGAGCAAATTCAGCCTCAAATAGCTTTAGCTTTTACCGAAACTAAAGCGGGTGTTTTTCATCATAAATTCCTAAAAAGTTTTTATAAAAATATCACACCTTTATCAGTTTTAAATGCCATAAATAATGAACTCATTGCTCTTAAATTAGACCAAAATAAAATGTTGATTTCAGAATTTAATTCTATAATTAGCAACGAAATAAAAGAACAACCTACACCTTTTATTTACGAACGTATTGGCGAAAAATTCAATCATTATTTTATTGATGAGTTTCAAGACACATCGGTTATGCAATGGGAAAATTTAATTCCGCTTTTAGGAAATTCGTTGTCTACACTAACAGGAAGCACCATGTTAGTTGGCGATGCTAAACAAGCCATTTACCGTTGGCGCGGAGGAAAAGCTGAGCA
Source organism: Flavobacteriaceae bacterium (assembly GCA_049791475.1). GTDB lineage: Bacteria > Bacteroidota > Bacteroidia > Flavobacteriales > Flavobacteriaceae > CAXBID01. Next base: position 15,242 of record JBAQZZ010000269.1, read on the forward strand.
GTTTATAGATTTATTTAATACTAAAAACTTCCCTTTTCCTGTGAAGCAGGAGGTTAAAAATTTGCCAGAAAATTATAGAAGTTTTAAAGAAATAGTACATTTTAATAATGGTTTTTTTAAGTTTTTGGCTCATGATGTTTTTAATAGTGATGATTATAAAAAGCTTTATGAACATTCAAAACAAGACATTACTAAAAATGAAAATGGTTATGTAGAATTATCGTTTTTAGATATTGAAAAAGATGACGATAGAGATGAATTATTTTCTGAAAGTGTGTTAAAAACCATTCAGCGTTGTTTAGAAAACAATTTCGAATTACAAGATATTTGCATTTTAGTTAGAAAGAAAAAAGAAGGTGTTGCCATCGCCAATTACTTGAGCCAGAATAAAATACCGATTGTATCTTCTGAAACTTTACTGTTATCAAATTCGCCCGAGGTTTGTTTTATAAGTGATTTGCTGGCACTTTTAATTCAACCCAAAAACAACGAAATAAAAATTTCGGTTTTAAATTATTTAGCAACACTTTTTAATATTGATGATAAACACGAATTTTTTACAAATTATATTAATTTACCACTATCAGAGTTATTCAAAAAACTTGAAGCGTTCCATATTTTTGTAAATAGCACTGTTTTAGTCCAACTTCCGCTTTATGATTTAGCCGAAACTATTGTTAGAGGTTTTAATTTGGTTAAAACATCAAACGCTTATATTCAGTTTTATTTGGATATTATTTTAGATTTTTCACAGAAAAAAGGTTCTGATATTTCTGGTTTTCTAACCTACTTTGAAAAGAAAAAAGATAGCTTGAGTATTGTTTCGCCCAAAGGGCAAAATGCGGTTCAAATTATGACCATTCATAAATCGAAAGGTTTAGAATTTCCTGTGGTTATTTTTCCATACGCCGATTTAGACATTTACCGCGAATTGGAACCCAAAGAATGGTTTAAAATTGATAAGGAAAAATACCATGGTTTTTCGCATACACTACTAAACTACAATAAAGACTTTGAAAATTATGGAGAAGAAGGGCACCGTATTTACACAAATCATAAATCTGAGCAAGAGTTAGATAACATCAATTTACTTTACGTTACATTAACGCGTGCTGTGGAACAATTGTATGTTATTTCTAAAAATGACAGTGCTTTAAAAGACGAATACAAAGCAAAAAAATATTCAGGTTTATTTATAAATTATTTAACTCATTTAGGTTTATGGAACGCTGCGCAATCGACTTATAGTTTTGGAGTCTCTAAAAAGTCAACTCAAGCCCAAGTCGATTCAAAAGAAACCATTATCCAACATCAATTTATTTCAACTTCAAAAGAAGACCATAATATTAAGATAGTTACAAAATCTGGATTTCTTTGGGATACCAATCAAGAAAAAGCTATCGAAAAAGGAAATCTTATTCATAATATCATGGCTCATATTCATACAAAAAACGATATTGATAACGTGATAACCGATTTTATAACTGCATCTACAATAAATAAGGAGCAAGCTTCTGCATTAAAACAACTCGTTTTGCAAATTGTAGAACATCCAAAATTGGAAAACTATTTTAATGAAAATGACACCATATATAATGAACGTGATATTATTACAAAAGATGGCTTCATTTTAAGACCCGACAGAGTGGTTGTAAATTCAAAAAACGAAGCCGTTATTATAGATTATAAAACGGGAACTGAGAATAAAAAACACGAACAGCAGTTACAACTTTATCAAGATGTTTTAGAAGACATGAAAATTACAGTTAAAAAGAAAATTCTTGTATATACAAATGATGATATTTTAGTAAAAGATGTTTAATTTTGTATAAAACGCAAAAAAATGTACGGAAAACTGAAAAATCATCTTCAAGAAGAACTTCAAGACATAAAAAATAACGGACTTTACAAAGAAGAACGCATCATTACTTCGGCGCAAGGCGCAGAAATTACGTTAAATACTGGTGAAACCGTTTTAAACTTTTGTGCTAATAATTATTTAGGGTTGTCGTCACACCCTGAAGTTGTTCAAGCCGCCAAAGATGCCATGGATACGCATGGTTTTGGAATGAGTTCTGTCCGTTTTATTTGTGGCACTCAAGATATTCATAAAGAACTCGAACAGAAGATAGCCGATTTCTACCAAACCGAAGACACTATTCTATATGCCGCCGCTTTTGATGCAAATGGTGGCGTTTTTGAACCTTTACTTGGCGCTGAAGATGCTATTATTTCAGATTCTCTGAACCATGCATCTATTATAGATGGTGTACGATTATGTAAAGCCGCACGATATCGTTATCAAAATAGTGATATGGCTGATTTAGAAAAACAGCTTATTTCGGCAAATGAAAACGGTGCGCGTTTTAAAATAATAGTGACCGATGGCGTGTTTTCTATGGATGGTATTGTTGCACCACTCGATAAAATTTGTGATTTAGCAGATAAATATGATGCTTTAGTAATGATTGACGAGTGTCACGCTGCGGGATTTATTGGTAAAACTGGGCGAGGAACTCTTGAAGAAAAAGGTGTTTTAAATAGAATTGATATTATAACAGGTACTTTAGGCAAAGCGTTAGGTGGCGCCATGGGTGGTTACACAACTGGCAAAAAAGAAATTATCGATATGCTTCGCCAACGCTCTAGACCTTATTTATTCTCAAACTCTTTAGCACCCGCCATTGTTGGAGCATCTATTAAAGTTTTTGATATGCTTTCAAACAATACAGAATTGAGAGATCAGCTAGAATGGAACACCAATTATTTTAAAAAAGGCATGAAAGATGCTGGTTTTGATATTGTTGATGGCGATTCTGCGATTGTTCCTGTGATGTTATATGACGCAAAACTATCTCAAACTATGGCAAATATGCTTTTAAAAGAAGGTATTTATGTTATTGGATTCTTTTTTCCTGTTGTTCCTAAAGAAAAAGCAAGAATACGGGTGCAATTATCGGCTGCTCATACAAAAGAGCACTTGGATAAGGCCTTAGAGACCTTTATTAAGATTGGAAAAAACTTAAATGTTATCTAAAATCATTCTGAACAATCGACAAAAAACCACAATCATCATTTTTTTTATATATTTGTCTTTGTTAATAAAATTTAACAACTTACTTTTGTTTACAATTAACACTTAAAAATTAAACTTTTGAATATGAAAAATCTTAGCAGATTATTGTTCGCTATGTTGCTTGTACTTGGTTATAGCAACGTAAATGCACAAGACGAAAACAACCCATGGCAAATTACCATAGGGGTAAACGCAGTTGATGCATATCCTTCTGGAGATGGTGCGCCTTTTAGTAAAACTATTTTTAGTAAATTCGTTGATGTTGATAACTACAACATTTTACCTTCTTTATCTACCATTTCTGTATCTAAATATATAGGTGATGGTTTCTCTTTTGGAGTAGGAGGTTCTTTAAATAAAATTGAAAACTGGGGAGAAGATGCTAACGGAGACGCTTTAAGTGTAGGAGATTTATCTTACTATGCTTTAGACGGTACTATTAAGTATAGTTTTGGCGAAAGACTTAATATGAATACCTTTGAGCCTTATCTAGGTGTTGGTGGTGGTTATACTTGGGTTGATGAAGTTGGTGCTGGTACTTTAAATGGAACATTAGGCTTAAATATTTGGTTTAGCGAAAATATAGGTTTCACACTTCAATCGGTATACAAGCATGCTTTTGAAGATTATTTACAAACTCATTTCCAACATACTGCTGGTATCTCAATCAAATTTGGTGGAACTGATACTGATGGTGATGGTATATATGACAAAGATGATGCTTGTCCAGATGTTGCTGGTTTAGAAGCTTTCAATGGTTGTCCTGATTCTGATGGAGACGGTATTGAAGATAGCAAAGATGATTGTCCAAATGAAGCTGGTTCAGCTGAAATGAATGGTTGTCCTGATTCTGACGGTGACGGTGTTGCTGATAAGGATGATAGCTGTCCTACAGTTGCTGGATTAAAAGCTTTAGCTGGTTGTCCTGATGCTGACGGAGATGGTGTAACTGATGCTGATGATGCTTGTCCAAATGTTGCTGGTCCTGCAGCTAATAAAGGTTGCCCTTGGCCAGATACTGATGGAGATGGTGTATTAGATAAAGATGATAAATGTCCAGACGTTAAAGGTACAGTTGCTAATAATGGTTGCCCAGAAGTAACTGTTGAAGTACAGAAAACGCTTAACGAATATGCTAAAACCATTTTATTTGATACTGGTAAAGCTTCTATCAAATCTCAATCTAATGCTGTATTAGGTGATATCATTAAAATACTTAATGAGTATCCAACTTCTAAATTTACTGTAGAAGGACATACTGATAGTGTTGGTAGTGATAAATTAAACCAAGGCTTATCTGAGAAAAGAGCATTATCTGTTAAAGAACACTTAGTGAAACATGGTATTGATGAATTTAGATTATCTGCACTTGGTTATGGAGAATCTAAACCAATTGATTCTAATAAAACTAGAGCTGGTAGAGCTAATAACAGACGTGTTGAAATTAACTTAGCAAAATAAAAACTATAAATAGTTTTAAATAAAATAAGTTT
>JBAQZZ010000270.1:0-4290 GCA_049791475.1 Flavobacteriaceae bacterium
ACCAGCAAGTATTCCAGATAAACCACTGAGTGAAATAAAGCGAGACGATTTATTCATCATGTCTTTAATGGCGCTTATGTCTTTTAAATAATCTTTTGATTCCATATAAAAGTACTTTGAAATACAAAGTAAATAAATATTTTTCAATTCATCATCATAAATTTTTGTTAAGTTTGATTTTTGCATTAAATAATTTGAAAAGTGAAACCAGCTGACGAGTATTTTATAAATCAAAAAGAGCCTTATCAATCTATAATGCTTTATGTACGTAGTGTAATTTTAAATACACTGCCCGAAGTAGAGGAACGATTTAGTTATAAAATTCCATTTTACAATATTGGTAAAAAACCAATGATTTACCTGAATGTTTTAAAAGGAAAGGATTATGTTGATGTGGCTTTTGTTCAAGGGATTCTTTTGGAGGAAAAATTCCCTGTTTTAAAAAATGACAATAAACGAAAACAAGTACGTTCAATTCAATTAAGAACGCTTGGAGATTTAGATCAAGAAAATTTTGTTGCCCTCTTGCACTTGGCATCAAATCAACTTAAAAAAAGTAAAAAGGCTTGGTTTATCGGTTGAAAAATGTTTTCCTAAAGTATCAAGCTGTGAGGTTTGAGAACCTTTAGGTTTCAAAATTAGGAAATAAATGATACCTACAAGGTTTTTGAAACCTTACAGGATATAAAACAAAGCCTTTTAATTATGAGACCCATCACAATACGGTGGGTTTTGGGTTTGTTTACAGGTACACAGGTAAGCTGTTTTATCTTCTTCAACTGAAAAAATTATTGGTGTTGTTGCTTTTGCAGCTCTGTGCGATCCGTTACAAAATGGTTGGTCTTCACTATGCCCACAAGTACACCAAGCATAATTTTTGTTAGCTTCTAATTCGCATTTAACAGGAGCATCACCTCCACGAGTATTATTTTCCATAGTATTTTTTTAACGAATATATTATAAGCTATTGATAGTTTTTCTAATAGCGACTAAATTAGTGAGTAGTTTTTCTAAATTATCTAAATGAAGCATATTTGCACCGTCGCTTTTAGCATTTGCAGGGTCGAAGTGCGTTTCAATAAATAAACCATCAACATTATTTACTACACCAGCTCTGGCAATGGTTTCAATCATATCTGGTCGTCCGCCAGTAACACCAGCACTTTGGTTGGGTTGTTGTAACGAGTGCGTGACATCTAAAACCACTGGCGCATAGTTTCTCATAGTTGGAATACCACGAAAATCTACAATCATATCTTGATAGCCAAACATAGTGCCTCTATCTGTTATCCAAGCTTTATGGTTACCGGCATCTTTTACTTTTTGTACGGCATGTTTCATGGCTTCCGGACTCATAAATTGTCCTTTTTTTAAGTTGATTACTTTTCCTGTTTCGGCAGCAGCAACAACCAAATCCGTTTGTCGAACCAAAAAAGCTGGAATTTGCAATACATCAACATATTGAGCCGCTAACTTAGCGTCAGAAATTTCATGAATATCGGTAACCGTTGGTACATCAAAAGTATCAGATACTTTTTTTAGAATTTTCAATGCTTTTTCATCGCCAATACCAGTAAAACTGTCAATTCTACTTCTATTAGCCTTTTTAAAACTACCTTTAAAGACATAAGGAATTTTTAGTTTATTAGTAATTCTAACTACTTTTTCAGCAATACGAAGCGCCATATCTTCCCCTTCAATAGCGCATGGACCGCACAAAAGAAAAAAGTTATTGGAATTGATATGTTTTAACTTAGGAATATCTTGAAGAATCATAAATTTTAATTTCATTAATTTAAGTCGCAAAGATACTATTTGTAAACTTAATTTTTATGACGATTTCTGTTTGTCATTTTATAAAATAAAGACCATAGATACAGGAGCTATTTTCATTTTTAATTAGTTAAAAACCAAAAGAATAAGGTTTAAATTTTACCTTTTTTTACTTTAATAAAAATACTGATCTTCAAAAAGATTATATTATATAATTTATAGCTACCTTTGCACGCTTAAAATAAGGCACTATTATGGCTAATATTAAAAACATTGCAATTATTGCACACGTAGATCACGGTAAAACGACTTTGGTTGATAAAATCATGTATCACTGTCAACTTTTTAGAGAAAATCAGAATACTGGTGATTTAATTCTGGATAACAATGATTTAGAACGCGAACGCGGTATTACTATTACCTCAAAAAACGTTTCTGTAATTTATAAGGACACAAAAATAAATATTATTGACACGCCTGGTCACGCCGATTTTGGAGGAGAAGTAGAGCGTGTTTTAAATATGGCAGACGGTGTTTTACTTTTAGTAGATGCTTTTGAAGGGCCCATGCCACAAACCCGTTTTGTCTTGCAAAAAGCCATTGATTTAGGATTAAAACCGTGTGTGGTTATTAATAAAGTTGATAAAGAAAACTGTACACCAGATGAGGTGCACGAAAAGGTTTTTGATTTAATGTTTGAATTAGGTGCTGAAGAATGGCAGTTGGATTTTCCAACCGTTTATGGTTCTGCAAAGAACAACTGGATGAGCGATGATTGGCAAAACGAAACAGAAAATATTGAACCATTATTAGATATGGTTATTGAACATATTCCTGCTCCAAAAATTGAAGAAGGAACAACTCAAATGCTTATTACATCGCTAGATTTTTCATCCTTTACAGGACGAATAGCTATTGGGCGTTTAATGCGTGGTGAATTAAAAACGGGTCAGAACATTTCTTTAGTAAAAAGAGATGGTAGTATCCAAAAATCTAAAATTAAAGAACTTCATGTTTTTGAAGGCTTAGGGCGTTTAAAAGTTGATAGTGTGCAAACAGGAGATATTTGTGCTATTGTTGGTCTTGAAGGTTTTGAAATTGGTGATACTGTCGCCGATTGGGAAAACCCTGAAGGTATGAAAACTATTGCTATTGATGAGCCAACAATGAGTATGTTGTTTACCATTAACGATTCACCGTTTTTTGGTAAAGATGGAAAATATGTAACATCACGTCATATTAAGGACCGCTTAGCGAAAGAGCTAGAAAAAAACTTGGCACTTAATGTAGAGCCTACTGATAGTGCAGATAAATTTATGGTTTTTGGTCGTGGTGTATTACACTTATCGGTTTTAATAGAAACGATGCGTCGTGAAGGCTATGAAATGCAAATTGGACAACCCCAAGTAATCATCAAAGTCATTGATGGTGTAAAATGTGAGCCTATTGAAGAAATGACCATTGATTTACCTGAAACAGTTTCTGGTAAAGCTATTGAAATGGTGACGATGCGTAAAGGAGAAATGCTAAGTATGGAAGCCAAAGGTGAACGTATGGTTTGTCAATTTATGGTGCCCTCTAGAGGTATTATTGGTTTACGTAACCAATTATTAACTGCAACCCAAGGTGAGGCTATAATGGCTCATAGGTTTAAAGAATATCAGCCTCTAAAAGGTGGAATTCCTGAACGTCAAAATGGAAGTTTAGTATCTATGGAAAAAGGGCAAGCCATTCCTTATTCAATCGATAAATTACAAGATAGAGGTAAGTTTTTTGTTGATCCAGGAGAAGATATTTATGAAGGTCAAGTCATTGGAGAAAACTCTCGTGGTGATGATATGACAGTTAATATTACTAAAACCAAAAAGATGAGTAATGTTCGTTCTTCTGGTGCAGATGATAAAGCGAAGATTGTTCCTGCAATTAAATTTTCTTTGGAAGAAGCTTTAGAGTATATTCAAAAAGATGAATATGTTGAGGTAACACCAAAACATTTAAGGTTACGTAAAATACATTTAACTGAAGTAGAGCGTAAAAGAAATAAATCAAATTAAAATGGAATTTTTAGGAATTCCATTCACAGAATGGGTTGGATATACTGCTATGGCTACGGTTTTAGTATCATTTTTAATGAAATCTGTTACAAGATTACGAATAGTAAACTCCTTTGGGTGTTTACTATTTGTGTTTTATGGGATTGTTTTAACTCCAATATCTAAACCTATTATCATCACAAATGTTGCCATATTTTGTATCAATTTATATTATTTATTAAAAGTAAAAAAGTAATATTTTTTACTTTTTTAATCTAGAATTAAAATCCTTAAATCATTTTGTATATTTGATTTAGCTTTTAGAACTCATCTTGACTTTTTCTATTTCCTAAAAAATGTCAAAAATTCGCTCATATTTCAGCTATTTTTTTATTCGTAGCGATGCTATGACTTTCAAAAATAGTTTCATCTGAACAAATTTTATCTCTCCCGATAATTATCGGGATTCGGTTAAAAACAAAAA
>JBAQZZ010000271.1:0-30191 GCA_049791475.1 Flavobacteriaceae bacterium
TTGAAGACAATTTAGGGATTAATTTCACTCACAAAGAAGATAATTATATTGATTTTAACAGGCAAAAATTAATCCCTTATCAAGTTTCAGATAGAGGTCCTGCAACAGCAATAGGAGATTTAAATAATGATGGTTTGGATGATATCTTTTTTGGGGGTTCTAAACATACAGCATCAAGAGTATATCTTAATTCGAATGAAAATTTTTCAGAAACAGAAATAGAAGCTTTTAAGAATGAAGACACTAAAGAAGATGTTGTGGCTTTGATAGCTGATTTTAATAATGACAAAAAGAATGATGTCTTTATTGGTTCTGGAGGAGCAGATTTTTATAATAAAATGACACCTTTATTAGATAGTTACTTTATTCAAAAAGATTCTAGTTTTGTAGCGTCATCTTTACCTGATTATTTTGAAAATGCTTCTGTGGCGATAACAAATGATTTTGATAAAGATGGCGACCTTGATGTTTTTATTGGTAATAATGCCGTTTCAAATGATTTTGGTAACATACCAAATTCTTACATATTAAAAAATGATGCTGGAAAATTTTCATTAGTTGAAAATGAATCTTTACAGCAAGCAGGTATGATTACCGATGCTATATGGGACGATTTTAATAACGATGGGGAAACCGATTTGATAGTTGTTGGAGAATGGATGTCTCCAAAATTCTTTAAAAATGAAAATGGTAAGCTTATTGAAGAAAAAGTATGTAATGAGGAATTAAACGGACTATGGCAAAGCATTGTAGCGTTTGATATTGACAATGATGGCGATAAAGATTACCTTTTAGGAAACTGGGGAACCAACACCAAATTTAAAGCTTCTGAGAAATTTCCAATGAAAATGTACTATTCAGATTTTGATATGAATGGAAGTACTGAAACCATTGTTTGTACAGAAAAAAATGGCAAATATTACCCGTTACTGAATTTTGATGATCTATCCGCTCAAATAGTCAGTATCAAAAAGAAGTTTTTATCATATCAAGATTTTGCAGGTAAGCCTATTGAATCTGTATTTGATAAGAAAGCACTAAATAAAGCGTCTGTTTTATTAGTGCATGAATTGCATTCAGGATATTTAAAAAATGATAATAATAAGTTTTCATTTGTGCCCTTCAAAAATGAATTACAAGTGTCGCCAATAACATCTTTTTTACGATATGATTTTGAACAAGATGGAAAAGAAGAGGTGCTGGCTGCTGGAAATTATTTTGGAGTAACACCATTTCATGGTAGATTTGATTCGTTCCCAGGAGCTCTAATAAAATCAGAAGAAGATATTATTTTAGGCAATAAATTAGGGCTGAAATTAAGTGGTTTTTCAGCAAGACATTTAAATATTATAACACATAATGATAAAACATATTTACTTGTAACTATTAATAATGATAGTGCGCAAGTTTATGAATTACCAAACTAACTTTTTAGTAATGAAATTAAATAACAAATATTTAGCGTTAATAGCAGTTTTCCTATTTATGTTATCATGTAAAAAACAGTACGAACCCATTGAGGTTACAACCAATGATTTTCATAATTCTATTGATAGAGTTATAGACATTATGATTCACGATATATTTTCTCCACCAGTGGCAAGTCGTGTTTTTGCTTATCCTAATATTGCAGCTTATGAAATTATTGCTCAAAACAATGAAAATTATAAATCGTTGAGTGGGCAAATAGAAAGCCTGGGAAAAATACCAAAACCAGATAGCAAAAGCCATGTTAATTATCAATTAGCTGCTTTTATGACTCATCTAGATTTGAGTAAAAAACTTATTTTTTCTGAAGAAAAGTTAGAAGTGTATCAAGATAGTCTTTACAACATCTGGGAAACAGTCAATCCAATTGAATTTGAAGAAACAAAAACTTATGCCTCTCAAGTAACCGAGTTTATAGCACAGTGGATGAATAACGATAATTATAATCAAACCCGGACCATGCCAAAATATACGGTTAATTCGCAAGAAGAATGGCGTTGGCAACCCACACCGCCATCTTATATGGATGGTTTAGAACCTCATTGGAATAAAATTAGACCTTTTGTTTTAGATTCTGCAGCTCAATTTAAACCAATTCCACCACCTGCATTTTCAATGGATGAGGATTCTAAGTTTTACAAAGAGCTTAAAGAAGTTTATGACATAACCAATACGATGAAGCAAATTGGAGATGATTCAGAAAAAGTACAAATAGCTAAATTTTGGGATTGTAACCCTTATGTATCTGTAACGCGAGGGCATTTAATGTTTGCAGTAAAAAAAATAACACCAGGCGCACATTGGATTTTAATTACTCAAATTGCTTGTAAAAATAGTGAAGCTGATTTTGATAAAACAGTTTTTGCTTATACAAAAACATCCATAGGAATCGCAGATGCCTTTATTAGTTGTTGGGATGAGAAATACAGAAGTAATTTAGTAAGACCTGAAACACTTATAAATAAATATTTTGATGACGAGTGGAAACCTATATTACAAACACCTCCATTCCCTGAATATACCAGTGGTCATTCTGTAGTTTCTGGCTCAGCAGCTACTGTTCTTACTGATATTTTTGGCGATAATTTCACATTTTTAGATGATAGTGAATTGCGTTACGGATTACCTATTAGAACCTATAGTTCTTTTAAACAAGCTTCTAAAGAGGCTGCGATTAGTAGAATGTATGGTGGCATACACTATAGAGCAGCTGTTGAAGAGGGAATTGGGCAAGGAGTTAAAGTGGGTCGTTTGGTTAATGAAAGATTAAAAATGCTTAATTAAATGAAGTTATCTAGATTATTGAAAACATCCTTTTTACTTATATGTCTTCTAGGTATTTGGTATTTTTTTATTAAAGATTACAATTATAAAATAACATTTAAAACCAAACAGATTCCGGGTATTGTTTATAATCATATTCTAAATTGGAATGATGGCGAATCAAAAGGAAATCCAGTAGTTACAAATTTTGAAAATATACCATTTAAAGAAGTTAACCAAGAACTTAAAAGTGGTGATACCATTTTAAATTTAAATTGGGAAATTAAAAAAGAAGATGATGAAATAACATTTATAACTTTAAAAATTACGGATCCTGAACATAGTTTTAATCAGAATATACAGGCATTGTTTGGTAAAAACGGTTTCATTAAAAAAAGAATATCTAAAGTTAAAGAGTTGAATATAAAAATAGATGAACAGAGTAAACTTTATAACTTATCTTTAATAGAGAAGGCTCAAACTCCATCAACCTTTTGTGCTTGCTTACCTATAGAATCTAAAGTATCTGATAAAGCAAAAGCAATGGTTGGTAATATTACTATTTTATCAGATTATATAAATGATAATAATATAAAGTTAGCAGGAAATCCGTTTTCTGAAATCACTAATTGGGATATGGAGAATGATAAAATTAAGTTTAATTTCTGTTTTCCTTTAGCAGATAAAAAAAATTATCCAGAACATAATAAAATACAGTTTAAGAAAATAGAACAACGAGATGCATTAAAAGCTATTTTTAATGGTAATTATAATATGTCTCATTTAGCTTGGTATATTATTTTAGATTATGCAAATACAAATAATATTAGTATAGAAACGTCTCCAATGGAGGTTTATTTAAATGACCCACATATGGGTGGAAATGCACTTAATTGGTCAGCAGAAGTTTACATGCCCATTAAAAATTAAGTTTCAATATAAACCACTGTAATTTTTACAGAAAATATATATTATTTACGAATCCGAAAACGATTTCGGTGTGCCCTTGATTCTTTATACTTCAAAAATTAGAAGTTTTAGTAAAAATTAAAGAAATTAGTAAGGTTTGAGTATAAATGCATTTATTCAAAAAAAATAATGAAAAAATTAATCTTATTCTTATTAACCTTAGTTTTAGCTAATAGTTGTAAAGAAGTAAAACCAAACCAAACAGAAACAGTTATGGATTATTCAACCTGGTGGAAAGAAGGTGTGCTTTATCAATTATACCCACAAAGTTTTAAAGATACAAATGGTGATGGTTATGGAGATTTCCAAGGTGTCATTCAAGAATTAGATTATCTTGAAAGCTTAGGTATTTCCATGATATGGATGAATCCTTTTTTCGAATCACCTTTAGTAGATAATGGTTATGATGTAGCCGATTATAGAGCGATTCATCCAAGATATGGTACCATGAAAGACTTCGATGACATGTTAGCAGGTTTGAAAGCTCGTGGAATAAAATTTGTACTCGATGTAGTTGTAAATCATAGTAGTAACCAACACGAATGGTTCAAGCAAGCAAGCAGTTCTAGAGATAATGAATATTACAATTATTACCATTGGTGGCCAGCAGAAAAGGGTAAACCACCACACAGGCATAGTCTTTTTGATCCTGAAGGCGGTTGGGATTATGTTGAAGCAACAAATTCATACTATCTGCACACGTTTGCAGAAGCGCAACCAGATTTAAATTGGGAAAATCCAAAATTACGTCAAGAAGTTTATGATATTATGAAGTTTTGGGCAGAAAAAGGAGTTGATGGTTTCCGTATGGATGCTTTTCAATTTGCAAGTAAAGATATAACGTATCCGGAATTTCCTGAAGGGCATGAAAAAGACTTTATTAAATGGTATGGCATGCGACCACAACTTCATGACTATTTAAAGGAAATGTATAAAGAAGTTATTGCCCCTTATAACGTTTTTGCTGTAGCAGAAGGCGCTGGTAGTACACTTCAAGATGCTCATGATTTAGTTGACGAAGATAGAAATGAGCTACAAACGGCGTATCATTTTGAATATGTAGATATGGCCAATACTCCAGCAGGTTATGAATTATTAGAGTTTAAAGAAGTATTTACAAAATGGGATATAGCTTTTGCAGAAAAAGGTTGGACAGCCATATTCTTATCAAATCATGATAATGCCAGATTGATTGATCGATTTGGTAATACAAGTCCAGAATTTAGAACAGTATCTACACAAATGCTAAATACTTTCCTTTTAAGTATGCGCGGTACACCTTATACGTATTATGGTGATGAATTGGGAATGACTAATATTGATATGCCAACTATTGAAGAATATGTAGATATTGATGCTATCGGAAAATATAAATCTGCATTAGCATCTAACTCAGATATGGATGAATTTATGGAGTATCTTAATTATAGCTCGCGCGAAAATGCGCGTACTCCAATGCAATGGAATGATTCTCTTAACGCAGGTTTTACAGCAGGAACACCATGGAAACGTGTAAACCCAAACTACAAGGATATAAATGTAGCTCAACAAGATAAAGACCCAAACAGTGTGTTAAATCATTTTAGAAAAATGGTTAAATTCCGTAACGAGAATAAGATTTTAGTTTATGGGGCATATCAGTTATTAGATAAAGAAAATAATGAGGTTTATGCATTTACAAGAACACAAGAGGGAGAAAAAATGCTAGTCCTTTTAAATTTTACTGACCATGATTCTAATGTGCAACTCTCAGAAATACAAACTATCAAAGAAACACAAATTAACAATTATAAAGATTTAACTATAAATGATGATACTGTTACGCTAAAACCATATCAGGCAGTTATTGTTTCATTAAACTAATTATCAAAATGACCAACTATGAGTAAATTAAAATTTCAATTCACCACACTTTTAGCAATTGTATTACTTTTTACGGCATGTAACAAAGCAGAAACAAGTTTCACTATTCAATCACCAGATGAAAATATTTCTGTAGAATTTGCACTTTCAAATTCTGGTGAACCTATGTATTTGGTAAAGCATAAAAATAAAATGGTAATAGACACGTCTTTAATGAGTTTTGATTTTAAGGATTTACCAGCCTTAAAAGACAGCTTTAAAGTGTTACGTTCAGCTACAGGAACTTTTGATGAAAATTGGGATATGCCCTGGGGCGAGCAACTTACTGTAAGAAATAATTATAATGAGTTAATTGTAAATTTAGAAGAGCAGTCTGGCTCAAAAAGGCAATTAAATATTCATTTTAAAATATATAATGACGGTTTAGGTTTTAGATATGAATTCCCTGAACAACCTAATTTAAAAGATGTTTTAATTACGGATGAAAATACCGAATTCAATTTAACCGGTGATCATAAAGTTTGGTGGATTCCTGGAGATTGGGATATTTATGAGCATTTATATAACGAAACTAAATTCTCTGAAATCGATGCGCTTTCAAAACGAAATCATGAAAATTTAGCAGCTACTTACATTCCAGAAAATGCTGTAAATACACCAGTAACCATGAAAACGGATGATGGTTTGTATCTAAGTTTTCATGAAGCTGATTTAACCGATTATGCAGGCATGACGTTAAAAGTTGATACTGCAAACTTAAATATGGTTAGCGAGCTTGTAGGTTCCGACCGATTAGGGGGAAAAGCAAAGTTAACGGTTCCATTTAACACACCTTGGAGAACTATTCAAATTGCAGAAAAGGCTGGTGATTTAATTGAGTCTAAAATGACATTGAACCTTAATGACCCAAATGAAATAGGTGATGTAAATTATTTTACACCTATGAAATATGTTGGTATTTGGTGGGAAATGCATATTGGGAAATCAACTTGGGATATGGAAGGTAGTCAAGATATGAATACTTGGACTGAAGGAAAAGCGGCCACATCAACACATGGAGCAACTACTGAAAACGCAAAAAAATATATAGACTTTGCATCGCAAAACGGTATTAAAGGTCTTTTAGTTGAAGGTTGGAATACAGGTTGGGATAAATGGCTTGCAGAAGCTGATGCTAGAGAAGGTATTTTTGATTTTATGACACCTTATGCCGATTATAATTTTGATGAAGTAAGCGCTTATGCTAAACAAAAGGGCGTAGAAATTATTATGCACCACGAAACATCTGCAGCACCTTTAACTTATGAGAAGCAAATGGAAGAGGCTTACAATTTTATGAAAGCCAATAATATGAATTCAGTAAAAACAGGTTATGTTGGCGAAATTATACCTAAAGGCGAATATCATCACGGACAGTGGATGGTAAAACACTATCATAAAGTGCTGGTTGAAGCTGCAAAAAAGAAAATAGCAGTTAATGCACACGAACCTATAAAAGCTACAGGAAAACGCAGAACATATCCAAACGCCATTGCAAGAGAAGGGTTAAGAGGTCAAGAATTTAATGCTTGGGCTACAGATGGTGGAAATCCCCCCAATCATTTACCAACAGTAGCATTTACAAGAATGTTATCTGGTCCAATTGATTTTACACCTGGTGCATTCAATATAAAATTTGACGAATACAAAAAAGGTAATCAAGTCAATACAACCTTAGCACATCAGTTGGCACTGTATGTAGTAATTTACAGTCCTATTCAAATGGCATGCGATTTACCAGAGCATTATATGGTGGATGGAAACGTGCATCCAGCTTTTCAATTTATAACGGATGTTGGCGTTGATTGGCAACAAACAAAAGTTTTAGATGGTGAAGTAGGCGATTTTGTTACTATAGCTAGACAAGAACGTGAAACAGGAAATTGGTTTGTAGGTGGAATTACTGATGAAAATAAAAGAACCGAAACTATAAAATTTGATTTTCTTGAAGAAGGTAAAACCTATAAAGGAAAACTTTATAAAGATGGTGAAAATGCACATTGGAATGATAATCCGCAAGCATATATAATTGAAGAATTAGAATTAACCAAAGATTCAAAATTAGATATTGAATTAGCACCAGGTGGTGGATTTGCGATCAGTATCATGCAATAAATATTGAAACTAACAACTAACTAAATAACTAAATAACTAAATAATTGAAATATGAAAATAACTAAACCAAGATTATCCTTTTGGCAAATCTTTAATATGAATGTTGGGTTTTTAGGAATTCAATACAGTTTTGGTTTGCAACAAACAGCTATTAATCCTATCTTTTTGTACTTAGGAGCTCCAGAAGATATGTTACCTATTTTGAACATTGCTGGTCCTGTTACAGGATTAATAATACAACCTATTATTGGTGCCATGTCAGATAAAACTTGGTCGTCTCGATGGGGCAGACGAAAACCTTATTTTTTAATTGGTGCGTTATTAGGTAGTTTGTGCTTATTCGCATTTCCATATAGTCCTGTACTTTGGTTTGCAGTTGGTTTACTTTGGATTCTTGATGTTGGAAATAATATGGCAATGGAACCTTATAGAGCGTTTGTAGGTGATAAATTACCAGAAAAGCAATTAAGTTTAGGGTATCAAATGCAAAGTTTATTTGTTGGTGCTGGAATTTTATTAGCAAATGGGTCTATAGTTTTATTTCAATATTGGTTTGGAGGAGAATCTGTTGAAGAAGCAGGTGCTATACCACAATGGTTGTATTATTCATTTTTTATTGGTGCTTTTTTATCCTTAACAACCATATTATGGTCTGTTTTAAAAACGCCTGAAATACCACCATCTGATGAAGAATTAGAAGAAATAAATAAAATAAAAGGATTACCTCTTGGTCAACGTATCTCAAAACCTTTTTCAGAAATCGTAGAAGCTATCAAACAGATGCCTAAATTCATGTGGAAAATAGGTGTGGTATATTTATTTCAATGGTATGCACTATTCATTTATTGGCAATTTACAACGCCACTATTTAAATTAACTATGGGCTTCTCAACATCTGAAGCTGCTTCGCAAGCAGCAAAAATGAGTTTAACTTATAATATAGTTACCATGGTTATAGCATTGGCTTTAGTGCCGTTAACACTACGTTTTGGTGGTAAAAAAGTATACGCAATCAGTTTAATTGGTACAGGAATAGCTCTATTTGCCATACCATATATTTCAGATCCAACAATGGTGCTTTTACCAATGGTGTTATTCGGTATTGGTTGGGCAGCTATGATGGGAATACCTTACACTATGGTTTCAAAAATAGTACCTCAAGATCGTAGAGGTGTTTACATGGGGATTTTGAATATGATGATTGTCATTCCAATGTTTATTCAAACACTAACTTTTGGTCCAATTTATAAGTATTTATTAGGTGGAAACGCTATAAATGCGATGTTGTTTGCAGGCGTATTTTTTGTTATAGCGGCTTTGTTAGCTTTCCGTTTAAACGAAACAAAATCAGTGATTGAGCAATAGTTTTAATACAATTTAATTATGAAAAATTTAGGTATTAAAATATCCATTTACCTTAACTATTTTGTTTTTGCTATTTTACTTAATAGTGTTGGAATAGTTATAGAAAAGTCAATAGATGTTTATAACGTCACAGAGTCTCAAGCTTCTGTTTTAGAAGGGTTTAAAGATTTACCAATAGCAATAATCGCATTTTTATTTGCATCATTTTTACCTCGTTTTGGGTATAAAAAAGCAATGTTGACGGCATTAGCTATTGTGTTTCTTGGGTGTTTATATATGGTTTTTGGTAATACATTTTTTCATACAAAAGTGTTGTTTTTATCCATTGGTGTAAGTTTTGCATTAATAAAATTATCCGTGTATTCCCTCATAGGAATCTTAACAGAAACAAAAAAAGAACATGCATCCATGATGAGTTCAATTGAAGGTTTTTTTATGGTTGGTATTGCATTAGCGTATTTTTTATTCCCGGCTTTTTATTCAGAAGATGAAAATTCTTGGTTAAATGTATACTATCTTTTATGTGTACTTATTTTAATTTCTTTTGTCTTTTTACTCTTTTCAAAGGTTGAATATGAAGTAGAAGCTATTGGTTCTAGTTTAAAAGATGATTTAAAAGAATCGTTAAAATTAATGGCTGTACCGTTGGTTTTAGTATTTATTATATCCGCTTTTTTATTCGTAATGATTGAGCAAGGTATTATGACATGGTTGCCTACATTTAATAAAAAAATATTCAATTTTAATTCAGTGTTAAGCGTTCAAATGGCTAGTATATTGGCATTAACATTAGCACTTGGTAGGTTTGTGGCAGGTTTTTTAACTAGGTATATTAATTGGGTAGTTTTAGTCATTATCTGTGTGGTGATATCAGGAGGAATACTAATATATATATTACCACAATTACAGGGCGATATTAAATCAATTGGAGAAATTACAAGTTTATCACAAGTGCCTTCATTAGGGTTTATTTTACCATTAATTGGATTGTTTATTGCTCCAATTTACCCATTACTTAATTCTACAGTGTTAAGCTCTTTGCCAAAAAGTTTGCATTCACCAATGTCAGGGTTAATTATCATTTTTTCAGCATTAGGAGGTACTATCGGGTCAAGAATTGTTGGTGAGTTATTTGAAAGTGTAGGAGGTGCAAACGCATTTTATTTTCTATTAATTCCTATGGTTTTATTAATTGTTTTTGTATTACTTATTGATAGGATGTCAAAAAAACAAGTTGCGATATAAATGGTTTTTTATTTAAATATAGCCGATACCTTAAAAAGGTTATTAGAGCAAGAAGATATTGATGGTGATAAGAAAATAACCATTGAAGATAATGGGCCTAAATCATTCAAATTGGTTTCCAAAAATGGACAAAATTATAATGTAAAAGGAACGTACCATTTATCTAATTTGTTACAAGAATTAGTGATATCAAAAAATGAAGGAAACTCATTTGCTGAAATCCCAATTTCTAAAATTGAAGAACTTCCAGTGGAGCGAATTTCTAGAATGATAAGAGATTATTATTGGAATGGTTTAACCAGAACTATGGATGCAGAAGGCGTTGAAAAACTTATTTCTGACACTAAAAACGAAACACTTACCGCCAAAAAGCTTCCAATTTATATACCATTTCATGATGCATTAGCTTTCAATTACTATAAAAATTTAGAGTCTAAATTACCAATTGTAGCCAAAAAATTGCCAGAAGTAATTTCGCCTAATTATGTTAAGTCATTAAATGATAAACCAGGAATATTAACTTTAAAATTAGAAGAAGTTAATAGTCAAATTAAAGGGGTGCCTTTTGTAGTTCCTGGAGGTAGA
Organism: Flavobacteriaceae bacterium; assembly: GCA_049791475.1. Lineage (GTDB taxonomy): Bacteria > Bacteroidota > Bacteroidia > Flavobacteriales > Flavobacteriaceae > CAXBID01. The sequence goes on from JBAQZZ010000271.1 coordinate 10,933, forward strand.
TTTAATGAAATGTATGGTTGGGACAGTTATTTTGAATCTGTTGGTTTATTACTAGATGGCAAAACAGATTTAGCAAAAGCTATGGCTGATAATTTTCAGTATGAAATAGAACATTACGGAAAAATATTAAATGCAAACCGCTCTTATTATTTAACTAGAACACAACCCCCTTTTTACACTACGCTTGTTCGTGAAGTTTTTGAAATTACAAAAGATAAAAATTGGTTAAGGAGTCATTTAAAAACTGCAATTAAAGAATATCAAACAGTTTGGATGGTTAAAGGTAAAAGACTCATTAATAATGGGTTAAATAGGTATTTAGCCGAAGGTATTGGCGTAACTCCTGAATGTGAAGCAGGGCATTACGATGCTGTTTTAGAACCTTTTGCAACAAAAGCTAACTGTAGTATTCAGGAATATGTTGAGAAATATCAAAGCAATGAAATTCGTAATGAGTTTTTAGACAGTTATTTTGTGCATGATAGAACCGTTAGAGAATCCGGTCATGATACGTCATATAGAATTGAAGGTAATTGCGCTGATTTAAATTTAGTTGAACTTAACGTACTACTTTACAAATACGAATTAGATTTTGCTGAACTTATAAAAGAGTTTTTTGATGATGCCTTCCAAATTGATTCTAAAGTTTATAATAGTGACTATTGGTTAAAAAAAGCTAACAACAGAAAAACACTCATAAATACCTATTGCTGGGATGCTAATGCAGGCTTATATGTAGATTATAATTTTGTTAAAAACAAACAATCTACATTTATAGCAGCGACTACATTTACACCATTATGGTGTGGTATAGCCTCTAAAGCGCAAGCGAATATATTAGTTAAAAAAGCAATGACACTTTTAAAAGAAAAAGGAGGGATAGCTGGAAGCACAGAAAAAAGTAGAGGAAATATAACAAAAGATAGACCAGCAAGACAATGGGATTACCCAAATGGTTGGGCACCACATCAAATGATGATTTGGAAAGGTTTATTAAACTACGGGTTTAATAATGAAGCTCAAGAATTAATATACAGATGGCTTTTTATGATTACCAAAAACGCTGTTGATTACAACGGCACTATTCCTGAAAAATATGATGTTGTTGATGCTACACACAAAGTATTTGCTGAATATGGAAATGTGGGTACCGATTTTGAATACATGTCGCAAGAAGGTTTTGGCTGGATGAATGCATCATATCAATATGGATTATCATTATTGGATAAAAAATACATTGAAAAACTAAATACCATTACAGCACCAGAATTAATATTTTAATTTATTTATGAATTCTTTAAAGCTCATTTTATCTAACCCTCGCTATTTCTCAGTGGCTTGGGTGTTTGCATCGTTAAATATTATGATTGGCACTTGGGTTTTATACATTCCTCAAATAAAAGAAAAATTAAACTTAAACGATTCTCAAATTGGTTTTGCTCTATTCTGTTTAGCTTTAGGTATTTTATTGTTTTTACCTTTAGTACCATACATTACAAAAAAAATAGGTTTAGGAAGGTATACAATTTTAGGTATAACACTTTTTGCTATAGCCTTCGCTGGTCCTTTAATGGCGAATAATTATGTATTTTTGTGTATATCATTATTTATAGTTGGTATTTTTTCTGGCACAACAGATGTCGCTATGAATGCACTAGTGTCTCAAATAGAAAAAGAAGACGATCAAAATTTCATGTCATCAGCGCATGGTTTTTTTAGTCTTGGAGGAGCAATTGGCGCTATTTTAGGGTCGTTTTTAATGGTGCTATTTTCAAGCCCAGTGTATCATATGCTTCTCATGTCTATTATTGTAATCATAGTAAACATATTTTTGTCAAAAAATTATTTTAATATTACTGAACAAAATCATATTTCCAAGGAAAGTAAAAGCTCCAAATTAAAAGATTTAAGACCTTTATTAGTTATTGCCTTTTTAGCATTTGTAATTATGAGTAGTGAAGGAGCTATTGAACATTGGAGCGCACTTTATTTAATAGAAGTAGTTGAGATTTCTCAAAAAAACCTTGCTGGCGTAGGCTTTATATTATTTTCAATTACAATGACTATTGGTCGGTTTTTTGGTGATGGTATAAGTGCCAAAATGGGTTCTATAAAGGTTATTTTAATAGGTTGTATTGTAGCCAGTATTGGTTATTTATGCGTGTTGTCTAATATATTTATTATTACTGTAATAGGTTTTGGCTTTATAGGTCTTGGTTTATCTGTTATTATTCCTGAATTATTTAGAATAGCTGGAAACACTAAAGGAGTTTCTGCCTCTGCTGGTATTTCATTCGTATCAGGTATTGGTTTTATAGGGTTTTTGTTAGGCCCAGTTGTATTAGGGTTTATTTCTAATGCATATGGTCTCAAAATGAGTTTTCTAACGCTATTAATCTTTATCATTTTTGCTTTAATTACTTCTTTTATTAAGCTAAAGTTTGGAAAAACCAATATATAGTAACTTTTTCGAAAACGTTTTAGTATGAATTAATATGAGTTTTATAGACTAATAAAATTTAAAAGAGAAGGTAATTGTAAATTGCTGAATAGTAAATTTAACCAAGAATAAACTAATTTGAAAAGTATAGACATTTTATGTGTTGGAGAAATCTTAATAGACTTCATTGGACATCAAGAAGGGGTTCAAATTAATAACACCAGAGATTATCACAGGTATTTAGGCGGATCGCCAACTAATGTAGCTATGAACTCTGCAAGATTAGGTTTAAAACCTGTTTTGGTAGCAGCTGTTGGTAATGATGGTTTTGGAGAGTATATGTTCCAAAGACTTTCCGAAGTTGGAGTTAATACAGACTACATAAAAAAAATTGATGATAAGCCAACTAGTGTCATTTTTGTATCTAGAACAGATAGCACGCCAGATTTTATACCGTTTCGAGAAGCAGATTATTGTATTACAGAAGACCAAATATCTGAAGATACCTTAAAAAACACCCATATATTTCATACCACTTGTTTTGCATTAAGTAAAGAGCCCGCTCAATCAACTATTTTAAAAAAGGCTGAAGAAGCTTTTAATTTAGGATGTAAATTAAGTATAGATATAAACTATGCAAAAAAGTTGTGGAATAGCCAAGAAGAAGCACTTAAAGTAGTCAAGACTTATTGTGCATTTAATCCATTGATTAAAATTAGTGAAGATGATATGCATCGTCTTTTTGAACAACGATTACCTCATGAAGAGATATTTGATTTTTTTCATAATAATGGTGTCGATACAGTTTGTTTAACACTTGGAAGCAATGGTGTGAAATTATCTCAAAAAGGCAAAAAAATCATTCAGTTACCAGCAAAAAAGATTGAAAAAGTAATGGATGCTACTGGTGCAGGCGATGCGTTTTGGTCTGGGTTTTTATTTGCTTATATAAAAGAAAGACCTGTTGAAGAATGTTTGGAAGTAGCATTACAGTTAGCGGCCTTAAAGCTTCAAAATGTAGGAAGACTGCCCGATAACATCAATATATTATCTCAACTTTTATAGTTTAAATTTTAAAAACATTATGCAAAAAGATAATAACTTAAATGCAAATACGAGTTATAATGGTGTTATGCTTAATGCATATCCAGATAGTATAGGTGAAAAACTCAGCGATACCATACGCATGCTAAAAATGCCACAGTTTCATGATGTTTTTTCATTGTTTTATGTACTCCCAACTTTTTTTAATAGCGATTTAGATAGAGGTTTTTCTGTTATAGATTATAACCTTAATAAAGAATTAGTTTCAGAAAAAGATTTAAAAGATTTAGAAGAACTAAATATCATGCTAAAATTTGATATCGTTTTAAATCATTTATCAGTAGCGTCTCCTCAATTTAAAGATTTGTTGAAACATGGAAACCAATCAAAATATAAAGATTTTTTTATTAATTGGAATACCTTCTGGGAAGGTTATGGCGAATTAAACGAAAAAGGCATTATCATTCCAAAACGTGATTATCTCGATAAGCTTTTTATGAGAAAATCTGGACTTCCAATTTTAAAAGTCCTTTTTCCTGATGGCTCAGAACAGCCTTACTGGAATACGTTTTATCAGCAAATCACCTTCAATGAAATAAGTACGAATGATTTAGTAAAAGTTGAAGGCTTAACTTTAAAAAAAGCTGAATCGATTTGTGAAAAAGTGAACTCAGCAATCCAAAAAGGAGAAGATTTTAATACCATTGATTTTGGAGATGATAATAATTTTAAAGAAAGTATTTTAAAAATTATTAATCAAAATCGTTCTTATTTAGGGCAAATGGATGTGAATGCAAAATCCGAGTTAGTTTGGGATTTTTATGTAGAAACACTCGCTAAAGTTAAAGGTTTTGGTTGCAAAATATTGAGACTGGATGCTTTTGCATATCTGCACAAAGAAATTGGGCAAACAAATTTTTTTAATAAACCTGGAACTTGGAATTATTTAGAGCGAATAAAGCAAATAGCAGAAAAAAATGATTTAATGCTTCTGCCCGAAATTCACGCCGAATATGGCTTAGCATTACATGATGAAGTTGCTAAAAAAGGGTATCAGATTTATGATTTTTTTCTACCCGGATTAATGATTCATACACTTGAAAATGGTACGAGCAAAGCACTTTTAACCTGGATAAAAGATATCATTAAAAAAGGTTACAAAACCGTTAATATGTTAGGTTGCCATGATGGAATTCCTGTTTTAGATTTAAAAGGAAAAGAAGTTAATGGAACATATCATAAAGGTTTACTTGAGGATAAAGATATTGAAGCCATAATGAATACGATTATGGAACGTGGTGGTCGAGTTAAAAATTTATATGATGCAGAAGGAAAAAAGATTTCATATTATCAAGTAAATGCTACTTTTTTTAGTGCTTTAGGTGAAAACGAGAAGAAAATGCTATTGGCTAGAGCCATTCAAATGTTTATGCCTGGGATTCCTCAAGTATGGTATTTAGATATTTTTGTGGGTAAAAATGATTATAAAGCTGCAGATAATGGAGGAAGTGCTGGTCATAAAGAGATTAATCGGACAACATTATCTATTGATGATATTAAAAAAGGATTGGAAAAAGAGATTGTTAAAAATCAACTAAAAATTATGCGATTGCGTAATACCTCAAAAGCTTTTTTAGGAAGTATAAAAATTAATAATACTTCCGATAATGAAATTGATATATACTGGAGTTTAGAAAACGATTATGCTCACTTAAAAGCAGACCTTAATACATTTGAATTCACTATTAATTATTCAGAAGATGGTATAGATAAATTAATGTCTTTTTGATTTAAAATTAAAATACAAGTGTAAAAACAGAACCTTCACCTTCAATACTTTTTACTATAATCCTGCCTTTATGAAGTAGCATTATTTGTTTACAAAGACTTAAACCTATTCCACTTCCTGTAGTTTTACTTGTAAAAAAGGGAACAAAAATATTTTCTAAAATATCTTGAGGAATACCAGAACCATTATCAAGTACTTTGATGATGATATTTCTATTTGAATTTTTTAATGCGATTACTTTTATTACTGCATTATCGTTACCTTTAGAAGCATCAACGGCATTTAGTATTAAATTTATTAAAACTTGTTCTATAAGATGCGTATCAATATCTAATTCTAATTTTGGATCAGAAATAGTGAATTCTATATCTATATTTTTAGCTTTAATGGAAGGCTCCATTAGTAACTGAATATTATTAAACAACTCTGAAACTTTAACGCGTTGCAAATTAAGGTTAGTTACTTTACTTAAACTACGGTAGGTTTTTGCAAACTTTAACAGCCCTTCACTTCGGTTTTTAATGGTTTTTATACCAGAATTAATATCCTCTAATTCTAAATGTGATTCTTCAGGTTTTTCTATAGCTAATTGTAAATTTCTTTGAAGTGTATCTGCTAAAGATGAAATTGGTGTAATGGAATTCATGATTTCATGCGTCATTACACTTAATAATTTCTTCCATGACTCAGATTCATTTTTATTTAAAGTATTATCAATGTCTTGAATCACAATCAATTTAAAAGCATCATCATCAACTTGAAAAACAGTATCAGAAATTAAAATTTTAATACTTTCGTTTTGTAAGGCTATGGAAATTGAATTTGGTTCTCTGTGATAGGTTTCAAAAACAGTATTGAATAATTCTGGTTTTCTGTTTTCTACAAACCGAATATTTTTAAACGATGGCATATCTAGAATTTCACCAAAGGAATCATTGCTCCAAAGTACATCGCCAGATTCAATGTTATAGGCAATAATACCAATATCTACCATTTCTAAAATTTTTTGGAGATAAACGTACTGTGCTTGATTTTGAGAGTTAATTTCTTTTATGGTTCTATTAATTTCATTGAAACCTGTATAAAGAAATCTAATATCTTTTGGCCCTCTATCTTCTGGAAACCACCTTGAAAAGTCACGATATTTTACGGCTTCAAAAAAATCGTCCATCGCTACAAAACGTCTTTTTATAAATGTGTAGGTGTTAGTAAGTAAGTAAAGCAATCCAATACTTATTATTACTATATAGGTAGTTTTGTCCTTGTTAATCATATAGATTATAGCAAGTATTAAACTAGTAATAAGTATAATTCTAAAAAAAAGCTTAAATATGTATGCCCTATAATTCATACTTTTCTAATCGTCTATATAAAGCAGCTCTGGTAATTCCTAAGTCTTTAGCTGATTTAGATACGTTCCCTTTGTTTTTTTCTAGCACAGTAAGAATGGCTTTTTTTTCTAATTCATCTAAATTTAATGTGGTAGTTGTATTATTTGTAGTTGTGGTTGAGCGTTCTATAGAAGAAAATACCAAATCTTCGGGTTTTAATAGTGTGCCATCAGTCATTATAACTGCACGTTCTAACACATATTGCAGTTCTCTTACGTTACCAGGGAAATCGTGTTTTTTTAATTTTGAAATAAATCCAGAATCAAAAGTAAAAGGATTTTTGTTATATTTTTCAGCATAAAGTGCAACAAAATGACGCGACAATTCTGTTATGTCTGTTCCACGTGTTCTTAATGGAGGTACAATAATATCAACGGTATTAATTCTGTATATTAAATCTTTTCTAAACTTTTTCTCATCTGCCAGTGCTTTTGGGTCAATATTTGTCGCACAAATTAATCTAATATCAACGGGAATAGACTCGTTAGAGCCTAAGGGTGTTACCTGTCTATTTTGAAGTACAGTTAGTAGTCTAACTTGTTGCCCTAAGCTAATGTTGCCAATTTCATCTAAAAAAAGCGTACCACCATGGGCAGCTTCAAAACGCCCTTTTCTATCTTCTCTAGCATCAGTAAATGCGCCTTTTTTATAACCGAATAATTCACTTTCAAAAAGTGAAGCCGTTAAAGCGCCAACATCCACTTTTATAAAAGGTTTGTCTCGTCTGTTTGAATTATCATGAAGCGCTTTTGCAATCAAATCTTTACCAGTTCCGTTTTCTCCAAGCACCAAAACATTAGCATCTGTAGGAGCCACTTTTTTCAATTTCATGAAAACATCATTCATGACATCACTATCACCAATAATTTCGTTACTGTTGGAGTTTAGATTCTTTTTTTGAGAATTACTAGATTTTTTACTATCAAGAATAGTGGTTATGGTTTCAATAATTTTTGCATTTTTCCATGGCTTCATCAAAAAATCTGAAGCACCTTCTTTTAAACCTCTTATAGCTAAATCTATATCTGCATAGGCGGTCATTAAAATAACTGCGGTTTCTGGTTTTTGCTTTCTAATTTTATTCAACCAAAAAATACCTTCATTACCAGTATTAACTAAGCCATTAAAATTCATGTCTAAAATGATGATATCATAATTTGAACCATCTATTTGAGAAGTAATATTACTCGGGTTTTTTTCGGTAACTACTTCTTTTACAAGTGGTTTAAGAAGTAGTCGTAAGGCAGTTAAGACGTCTACATCATCATCTATTACTAATATTGAAGCATTTTTTAAAACCATCAATACAATATTACAATAATAAATTCAGCTTATAAAGCTTCAAAATCCAAAATGTTTAAGATTTAAAAAGTGTGCATTATCGAACATAAAGTGTATCAAAATCGGACACTCTATTTTTTATTAAAATTTATAATTACCTAAAAATCAGATGATTGTATTTGTGGCACTATCTTCACTATATATTAAATGAAATTAAAAAACATATAATGGACGTTCCAATTCAAAAGAAAAAATTCTCAAATCAAAAACTAGGTCTTATTGGCGGTGTTTTAGCACTTATTGCTTTAATAGTTTATGTGATTATACAAACCTCTGGAGGTTCTAAATTGAATGTTGAAAAAGAACGGATTTCTATAAATACAGTTAATAAGGCTATTTTTCAAGAAAATATTCCTGTTAACGGTATTGTTTTGCCAATTACAACTATTTATTTAGATGCTTTAGAAGGTGGTCGTGTAGAAGAAAAATTTGTTGAAGATGGTGCTATTTTAAAGCAAGGCGAACCTATTTTAAGATTATCAAATACAGATTTAGAGCTAAGCTTGGTAAATCAAGAAACATCTGTTTATAACTTATTAACGCAAATGCAAATTTCTCAAAATGCGGCTCGTCAAAACACAATTAATAGACAAAATCAATTTACAGATGTTGAAAACAACTTGATTGAAGCTAAAAGGGTTTATGATTTAAACAATCGACTTTACGAAAAAGGTGCAATTGGCAGACAGGATTATGAATCTTCTAAAAATAATTACGACTATCAAAAAGAACGCATGAAGCTCGCAAAACAAGTATTATCTGAAGATTCAACATCTACTAAAATAGAACTTGGGCAGGCAAAAAGTTCGTACTCAAGAACGCAAAGTGCTTTAGAACTTATGCGAAAAAAAGTTGGAGATTTAGTAGTTAGAGCACCTATTGATGGACAATTAACGTCTTTAGATGCTGAAATAGGACAATCTATAAATAAAGGAACCCGCTTAGGACAAGTAGATGTCACTAGCGGTTATAAAGTAAGAGTAGATGTTGATGAACATTATATTTCTAGAATTTATAATGGACAAACAGGAACATTCACTCTAAACAATAAAACGTACACTTTAACAATAAAGAAAGTATTTACACAAGTTACAAATGGCCGTTTTCAAGTTGATATGAAATTTGAAGGTGATGTGCCAGAAGGCATTAGAAGAGGTCAAAACTTGCAAATTAGAGTAGCCCTAAGTGCCGAAAAAGAAGCATTATTAGTTGCTAAAGGCGGTTTTTTTCAGAAAACAGGAGGTAACTGGATTTTTAAAGTCAGTGAAGATGGAAATAGTGCTTACAAAGTAGCCATTAGATTAGGAAGTCAAAATACAGAATATTACGAAGTTATAGAAGGTTTAAATCCAGGTGATAAAGTGGTAACATCTAGTTACGATTCATATGGAGATACTGAAGAACTTATTTTAAAATAAAATAGAACAAAACAAAAATAAAAATAATGATACAAATTACAGACTTAGAGAAATTTTACAAAACAGAGGAGGTTCAAACCATTGCTTTAAACAAATTATCATTTGGTGTCAAAGAAGGCGAGTTTGTTGCTATAATGGGGCCTTCAGGTTGTGGTAAATCAACATTATTAAACATATTGGGATTGTTGGATGATCCAGATGGTGGTAGTTTTATGTTTAATGGAATTGAAGTTGCTGGTTACAATGAGCGTAAACGTTCAGAATTACGTAAACACAATATTGGTTTCGTGTTCCAAAGCTTTAATCTTATCGATGAACTGACCGTTTTTGAAAATGTAGAATTGCCATTAATATATACAGGTGTAAAACCAGCAGAACGCAAAAAACAAGTGGAAGCTGTTTTAGAGAAAATGCAAATTATGCATCGTCGAAACCACTTTCCGCAGCAATTATCTGGTGGTCAGCAACAACGTGTAGCAGTAGCCAGAGCCGTAGTTAATAATCCAAAATTAATTCTTGCTGATGAGCCAACAGGAAACTTAGATAGTACTAACGGTAATGAAGTTATGGATTTGCTTATTGACCTTAATGAAGCAGGAACAACAATTATTATGGTAACACACAGTGAGCATGATGCAAAATATAGTCACAGAATTATTAGGATGCTAGATGGACAAAAAGTTACTGAGAATATTTTAGCATAAATCGACTTTCATCAATCAATCAATCAATCAGGTGGAAAACACTTCAGTATAAAAGCAGCCAACCAATTATTTATACTGAAGTGTTGAAGCCAAATCAATCAAAAAAAGAACAGTAATTTTTAGAAACCATGTTAAAAAACTATTTCAAAATTGCTTTTAGAAATCTTATTAAGAATAAGGTATATTCTTTTATTAACATTTCTGGATTAGCAATTGGAATGGCGGCAACAATTCTTATAGGTTTGTGGATTGTAGATGAACTAAATTATAACGATTATTTTGAAAATAAAGCAACCATAGCACAAGTTTATCAGCATGAATCTAACAATGGAGAAACAGATACAGGTCCTGCAATTCCTAGACCATTAGAATTTGCTTTACGAGAAGATTATAAGGATAATTTTAAACACATTATTATGTCATCTTGGGAGCAACCCAGGTATCTGAAATTCGGAGAAACAAATATTTATAGACAAGGAAATGCGATGCAAGAAGGTGCAACCGAAATGTTGAATCTTCAAATTGTTGAAGGTATTAGAGATGGTTTAAAAGAACAAAATGCTATAATGCTCTCTGAGTCTTCTGCAAAGGACTTATTTGGTTCACAAACGGCCATTGGTAAAATAGTAAAGGTTAACAATGAGCATGACTTAATAGTATCTGGAGTTTATAAAGATATTCCAGAGAATAATTCATTTAGTGATATGGATTATTTAATGCCTTGGAAGTATTATGTGACGACAGAGCCGTGGCTAGAAGGGGCTAAAACATCTTGGGGAAATAATTCGTTTCAACTATTTGTACAAATTAATGAGAACACAACCATGGAGACCATTACATCTAAAATTATTGATGTGAAGAAAAATGCTTCAAAAGACGAAGCCGAATTTAATCCACAAATGTTCTTATTTCCAATGGAAGATTGGTATTTAAGAGGCGATTTTGAAAACGGACTTCAAACTGGTGGACGAATAGAAAACGTGTGGTTATTTGGGATTATAGGTTTATTCATTTTGTTATTAGCTTGTATCAATTTTGTTAATTTAAGTACTGCGCGTTCAGAGAAAAGAGCTACTGAAGTAGGTATTAGAAAATCTATTGGCTCACAACGTAGTCAACTTATATTCCAATTTTTAAGCGAATCATTTTTAATTGTTTTCTTATCATTTGTATTTGCATTAGGTGTTGTATTATTATTCTTAAATGGGTTTAATAACCTAGCGAGTAAGGCGATAGTTTTTCCTTGGACAAATATTCAGTTTTGGTTTGTATCATTATTATTTGTAATCGTGACTTCGTTTTTGGCAGGAAGCTATCCAGCATTGTATCTATCATCTTTCAACCCTGTAGCTGTTTTAAAAGGAACTTTCAAAGCAGGTCGTTATTCTTCATTACCACGAAAAATTTTAGTGGTAACACAATTTATTATATCTATTGCTTTAATTATTGGGACGTTGGTTGTAATGAATCAAATTCAGTTTAGTAAAGACAGACCTGTTGGATATGATCGAGAAGGTTTGATTCAAATTCCAGTAATGAGTTCTGAATTTATAGGCAAACACGAAACCATGCGAACTCAGTTTGTAGCCTCTGGTGGAGCAATGAGTATGACCGCAATGAGTGGCCCTACCACAGAAGTATGGTCGAATCGCAGTGGTTATACTTGGGAAGGCAAGCCAGTTGGTTTTCAAGAAGATTTAGCACATACATCAGTTAATTACGATTTTGTTGAAACCTTAGGTTTAAAATTGAAAGAAGGTCGAGGATTCTCACGAGAATTTGCAACAGATTCTAATGCAGTAATTCTTAACGCGACAGCAGTTAAGTATATGAATTTAACGAATCCTATTGGTAAATACATTAGAGGTTCTGATCCAAATACAACTATGATACCTCTGAAAATTATTGGTGTTATTGACGATATGATTGTGCAATCTCCATATACTCCAGTTAAACAAGCGATGTACGTTTTTAACAAAGGTTTCACGGCGTTTTATCATCTTCGGCTTAACCCTGAAAAAAGTACAAGTGAAAACTTAGCACTTATTGAAGGTGTCTTTAAAAAGAATTTTCCAAATACCCCGTTCGATTATCAATTTGTAGATGAGGAGTATGGTGCGAAATTTAGATTAGAAGAGCGTATTGCTAGTTTAGCTAGAGTGTTTACTGCATTAGCCATTTTTATTAGCTGTCTGGGTTTATTTGGATTGGCATCTTTTGTAGCTGAGCAGCGCACTAAAGAAATCGGTGTTAGAAAAGTATTAGGGGCATCGATTAGTCAACTATGGTTACTACTTTCAAAAGATTTTATCACGCTTGTGGTAATTGCTTTATTGATTGCTTCTCCTTTAGCATATTACGTAATGGGAGAATGGTTGCAGAAGTTTAGTTATAGAACATCAGTAGGTTGGGATGTTTTTGCAATTGCTTGTTTTGGTGCTTTAATAATCACGTTAATCACCGTAAGTTTTCAAGCGATTAAAGCTGCAACATCAAATCCAGTAGATTCATTGAGAACAGAGTAATCATCAACTGGTGATGTTCCGATAGTTAGCGGGATTTTATCAGTATCAACCAAAAAACAAACAGTTAAAACAAACAAACATGATTAGGAATTATTTTAAAATAGCCTGGAGAAGTCTTCAGAAAAATAAATTGCAGACTGGTATTAATCTATTGGGTTTAACAATTGGTACGGTTTGTTGCTTAAGTATTTTGGTTTATGTATTTGCGCAGTTGGGTTATGATGATCATCATGAAGATGCAGAAACATTGTATAGAGTGCAAACGTTCATAAAAAATCCAGATGGACAAACATTTAATGCTGCTTCAAGTAGTCCGCCAATAGCGCTTGCAATGAAAGAAGATTTTCCGGAAGTTGTTGAAGTGGCTCGGTTAGTTTATATGGGTGAAGGTACTGAGAATCTAATCCGTACTAGCGATAGCAATACAGGTTTTTACGAACCACAAGGTTACTTAGCAGACCCAACCGTGTTCGATATTTTTAAATACGATTTTATTGAAGGGAATCCTAAAACTGCTTTAGTTGAGCCTAACACAGTAGTATTGTCCTCTACTTTAGCAATTAAGTTGTTTGGTGATATTCCCGTAGTTAATAAGACTATTATTTCAGGGAGCGGAGAAGAGCAACTAACATTGAAGATTACAGGTGTTTTTGACGATAGAGATCAAAAAAAATCACATTTAAATCCAAATTATTTTGTCACTGTTAATACACCAGGTTTGGGTGAATTTGTGAGAACTGTTCAGAATTTTGCAACTCAAAATTTCATCCACACCTACGTAAAATTAAATGCAGCAGAAAGTGCGAATGCAGTAGAGGGTAAATTACCAGCGTTTTTAAATGCAAGAGGTGCAAAAGATATTGCGGCGGTAGGTTTTGAAAAAAAGCTCAGTTTACAAAAAGTAAGTGATATCCATTTGTATTCAAAAAATATTTCTTATCAAATTGGTCCTATTTCAGATATTAAATATTTATACATACTAATAGTGTTAGCTCTTTTTATTCAATTGGTTGCTTGCGTTAACTTTATTAATTTAAGTACAGCGAGAGCTAATAAACGAGCTAAAGAGATTGGCGTTCGTAAAGCTATTGGTGCAGATAAAAAATCGTTAATTGGTCAGTTTTTAAGTGAATCTGTGTTACTTTCTCTATTTGCAACATTTGTCAGTATTCCAATAACAGCTCTGTTGTTGCCATTAGTTAGTCAGTTAACACAAGCAAATATTAGTTACACGTCTTTACTTGACATTAGAGTCTTAATAGTCTTATTAATTTTAGGTGTCGTTACTGGGCTAGTTGCTGGCATTTACCCAGCATTAATTTTGTCATCTATCAAACCTATTCGTGTATTAAAAGGAACAGTGTCTTTAAATTCTGGAAATGGAGTATTTCGTAAAGCATTAGTAGTATTTCAGTTTATTATTTCTATTGGACTAATTGCTACTGTTTCCATAATAACTAAACAAGTTAAGTATGTACAAAATAAGGATATGGGCTTTGAAAAAGACAATCTTATAGCGGTACGTTTAGGAACCGAAGAAGCTTCGGGTCAGTACAATGCAATGAAAACTGAAATAAGTAATATTTCTGGTATAAAATCTGTATCTGGAAGTAATTATTATCCATCGCAATTTATATTGAACGATATAGGAGGGCACTTGCCTGGTGAAAATTCCGCAGAACAAAGATTAATTAAAACTAACGGTATAAGCGAAGATTATTTTAATACTGTTGGTACTCAGCTTTTAGTAGGAAGAGATTTACGTCTTGAAGATGAAAATCAAGTTATTGTTAATAAAGCTACCATCGACGCATTTAATATAAAATTGGAAGCTGCTATAGGGTCAAAAATATTGTCTACATACGAAAATGAAACTGATACCTATGAAATTGTTGGTGTGACAGAAAATTTTCATTTTGCATCTTTAAAAGAAGAGGTGAACCCATTATTATTGTACAATGAGAGTAGCTTAAATTGGTTATTGGTTAGAACTGAAACTGCCGATTTTGAGAGTGTCTTAGGTGAAATGCAAACCGTATGGAAACAGTTCAATAAAAGCACCCCATTTGTATACAATTTTGTGGATAAAGAAACCGAGAAATTAATGGCAGAAGAAAAGCGTTTAGCAAATATTTCAGTCGTATTTACAACGCTTGCCATATTGATTAGCTGTTTAGGTTTGTTTGGATTAATATCTTTTATGGCAGAACAAAAAAAGAAAGAAATAGGTATTCGTAAAGTACTTGGTGCAAGCGTAAATACTATAATAAAAATGCTAACTAAAGATTTTTTTGTATTAATAATTATAGCGCTGTTCATTGCAACTCCATTAGCTTATTATGTAATGGAAAATTGGTTGCAAGATTTTACATATAGAATTTCAATAAGCTGGGGAGTTTTTCTAACAGCTGGTTTAATTACAATGGTAATCACCTTGCTAACCGTAAGTGTTCAAGCTATAAAAGCTGCAATAGCAAATCCTGTAGATTCATTGCGAACAGAATAATCATCATCAATCAAAAAACGAACCATCATGATTAAAAATTATTTTAAAATAGCATTTAGGAACTTATGGAGACATAAAGGGTATTCTGCCATAAACATTGGAGGCCTCGCTGTAGGAATGACCGCAGGTTTTTTATTGCTATTATACATAGGTTATGAAATGAGTTATGAGTCCTTTCACTCTAATAAAGATAGGCTTTACCGGGTAGTTACTGACATCGATACACCGTCAGATAATTACGAGACTCCTGTAATTGACTGGAATATTTTGAGTGAGATTACTGCCGAATTTCCAGAAATTGAGAACAATACCAGATTATACGATACGGAGTTCGATGTGCGTTTAGATGGCAACAATTATCATGAAAGCAAGGTCTTGGGTGTAGATGAAAGCTTCTTTCAAATCTTCGATTATGAGTTATTGCAAGGAAATCCGGTTGATGCGCTTAAAGCACCCTTCAGTTTGGTGCTATCAGAGACAGCTGCTCAAAAATATTTTGGAAGAAATAATGCGCTAGGTAAGACCTTGAAAATAATGGACGGTAATAGAATAGCAACTGTTACCGGAGTTATGAAAGACAATCCAAAAAACACGCAGATTAAAAGTGAGCTACTTATTTCTTTGTCCACCTATACCGAAGTTTTGGATCCCGATCTTAACGAGTCTTGGGCTAATTTCGATAGCCGTGGTTTTGTTTTGCTTCATGAAAATGTGGATCCAAAAGTGTTAGAGGCCAAAATTGCATCTTATAACGAGCGTGTTCATGGGGCAGTGATGAAGGAAGTGGAATTGAATCTAACCTATTTTCTAGAACCTATTGAAGATATTTATTTGTATTCTGAACGTGGTTCTGGTGCGCACATAGCTAATGTTTATATTTTCTTAATCGTTGCACTTTTTATTCTTTTAATTGCAGCCATTAACTTTATTAATTTAACGACTGCAAGATCTGTAGAACGTGCTAAGGAAGTGGGAATACGAAAGGTGGTAGGAGCGCAAAAAGGACAGCTTTCTATTCAGTTTTTGAGTGAATCTGTTGTTATTTGTCTATTTGCCTTTTTTCTGGCCATAGCTTTCACATGGCTCGCATTACCCTATTTTAATACGCTTGCAGGTAAGGAAATTGCAACCAGTATATGGGATGATCCTATTTATCCCCTAAGCCTATTAGGCATTGCGTTGTTAATTGCATTTTTAGCCGGTTCCTATCCTGCTCTGGTGCTATCCGCCTTTAAACCTATACAGGTTTTGAAAGGTAAGTTCTCTAGTAGTTCAACCGGTTCTAGGCTTCGCAAAGGATTGGTAATTAGTCAATTTACTATATCTGTTGTAATGATTGTGAGCACAATCATAGTCTATAACCAGATTAATTATATGCGCAGTCAGGATCTTGGATTTGATATGACGCAGGTGATGATTGTAGAGACAGATGGTAGTAAACAGCAGAAAATTATGATAGATGAACTTACCAATATTCCAAATATTATTTCCATAAGCACTGCCGCTACTGTACCTGGTGGCGCAGGACAGAACAGTAGCGCCTTAAGTAAAATTGTAAATAAACAAGGCAATGAACAGACGCTCACTATTGACCTTTATAGAATAGACGATGATTATATCAATCAATTTGATCTCAAATTATTAGCAGGTAGAAATTTTTCAAGAGACTTAGCAAGCGATAGTTTAGAATCAATGATCATCAATGAAAAAGCACTTGGATTGTTAGGGTATTCAGACCCAGAACAAATCATAGGTAAGGGGTTTGATCAATGGGATCGCAAAGGAAAGGTCATTGGTGTTGTGAAGGACTTCCATATGACATCACTGCAAGATGAAATCGCACCGCTAAGCATGATCTATAATGGTTCTGGTAATGCATTGCTCAATTTGAAAATTGCAGGTAATGATGTTAGCGCAACTATCAGAATGGTAGAAAATAGTTTTAAGAAAGCCTTTCCTAATAAGACCTTTGAATACGCTTTTGTGAATGAATTATTTAACGAACAGTACGAGGCAGAAAAACGCTTCGGGACACTTTTTCTGAGTTTTGCTTTACTTGCAATTTTTATTTCCTGTTTGGGATTACTGGGACTAGCGTCCTACAGTACGTTGCAACGTCGTCGAGAGATAGGAATCCGTAAGGTACTTGGGGCATCTTCTATGGGAATTGTGAATCTGTTGAGTAAGGATTTTTTAAAATTGGTTTTGATCTCCATACTAATTGCGACTCCCATCTCTTGGTTTATTATGGATAAATGGCTACAGGACTTTGCTTATCGCATGAATATAAGCTGGTGGATCTTTGCAATATCTGGCGGGCTAGCATTAGGTATAGCTTTTATGACAGTTAGTTTTCAAGCGGTCAAGGCTGCTACCGCTAATCCTGTTAATAGTTTAAAAACCGAATAATCATCATCAATCTATGCTGTTCCGATAGCTATCGGAATTGTTTTAGTATTAAAAAACGAACAATCATGATCAGAAATTATTTTAAAATAGCATTTAGAAACCTTTGGAAGAACGGCATCTTTACTTCACTTAATGTCATTGGTCTTACCATGGCGTTTGGTGTAGCAATATTACTAGCTATGTTTGCAGTATACGAACTTTCTTATGATCGTTTTCATGAACATGAGAATAATCTATTTCAGGTGTATTCAGAAGATAGTACACCAAATGGCATTGAAGCTAATACATCAAAATCTGAGCCTTTCGCAGCTGCACTTCGCGATGAGACCACAGGCGTTGAGAAAATAACACGTTATAGTGGTTCGGGCGTGTTATTGAGTCATCAAGACAAGCAGCTTTATATGAATGGTGCTTATGTTGATCCTGATTTTTTTGACATGTTCAGTTTTCCAATAATCAAAGGAGATAAGCAGAATCCTATAACTTCAGAATCATCCATTGCTATTACAGAGTTTGCAGCAAAGCGAGTTTTTGGAGATGAAAATGCTATTGGACAAACGGTTACTGTTCTCAGAGATGAAGTAGAAGTGCCATTTACAATTACTGCAGTTATAGAGAATTTTCCAGAAACAAGTTCCATAGGTTTTGATGTAATATTAAATTTCAAAAGTCAAGGTTACCATGCTTATGAGCGAGCAATAGGTCGTTGGGATGTTGAGAATCATGATGTATACATGCAACTTTCTAAAGAAATTACATCCACTCAGTTTGAAAGTAGTACAAAAGATTTCACCAACCTTCACTACAAGAATGAGATTGATAATGCTAAACGAGATGGAGTTCAACCTAATAAAGAAGGTGTTTATAGACAAATAAAGTTGCTGCCATTTGCAGATACAAGATTTGCCAATTTTAATCAAGGACCTGTAAGTGTTAATCGTACCATGCCCTATTTAGTATTAGGGATAGCAATCTTAATTTTATTTATAGCTTGTGTTAACTTCATTAATATGAGCATTGCTAAAAGCGATCAAAGGCTACGTGAGATTGGAATGCGTAAAACCTTAGGCGCAAATAAAAAGCAATTATTCTTTCAGTTTTGGGGAGAAAGTATTTTAGTATTTATAATGTCTACAGGTTTTGGGATTTTAGTAGCAATGCTTTTGTTACCTCATTTTCAACTATTGTTTAGAACAAAAGCTGCGTTTGCAACTTTTCTAACCCCTTCTTTAATAGTAATACTTATATGTAGTGTCATTGGTATTACGCTAATAGCAGGTGGTTATCCAGCTGTATTAATGAGTCGTCTTGGAACATTGCAAAGTTTAAAAGGGAAACTAGACAATAGTGGAAAAAACTACTTACGTAATAGCTTAATGGTACTACAGTTTAGTATAGCCATATTACTTATAAGTGGAACACTAGTGCTTAGGGATCAGGTTGAATTTATGAGAACTAAAGATTTAGGCTTTAACAAAAATCAAGTGATTGCTTTTCCACTTAACGGCAAGCGTAACGATCAACAAGCTATGCAGTTACTTAGGGATGCTCTAGATGATAAAACTAATATTGTGAGTATTACAGCATCAAATAATATTTTAGGAATTGGTAAAGATGGATCTCGATCTACTAGTGTTCTAGGGTTTGAATATAAAGGACGCGGTGTAGAAACACATATGCTGGTTGTTGATA
>JBAQZZ010000272.1:0-13330 GCA_049791475.1 Flavobacteriaceae bacterium
CCTATCGGCACCTCCCCTTAAAAAAAGGGGAGGAGTTATTAAGGTGCTCATTTTTAATGATTTGAACTTCTTATTTAAAATTTTGTCATGTACTGAATCTTTTTTTAGAAAAAAATTTTAACGCCCTTTTCTAAAACAATTAACCTAATATTTTTAAGAACTATCGCTTTAAGACTACTGCCTTTTTTAGCGGCTGCAAACATACAACCCTTTTTATATTTAATCATAACTTTTTTTGCCTTTTTTTTATCCCTTTTTTTAAAACCGCTTAAACCACTTATTTACTGTGTTTTATATCACAACCTTTTATTAACATTATCGAATATTGTGGAACTTTATGCGGGATTGTGGAATGTTCGTGCCGGTTTTTGTCGCGCTAAGGCGCTAAGGCGCAAAGTTACCCTTGCGGATTGTTGTTGTTCTTTGGGGAGTAATGACTGCTGACCGAAGACCGAAGACTGCTGACTGAAGACCGAAGACTGTTGACTGAAAACTGCCGACCGAAGACTGAATACTGAAGACCGAAGACTGTTGATCGTCCGCGTTAGGGATTGCAGCGGCATCCTTTTTTGGGCTTATCTATTATGTTTGGTTTAAAAACTTATCTTATATATATAGAAAAAAAACTTGATGGGGTACTGAAACATATTCAGCACAAAAAAGATATAGCGGAAAGCCCGACCCCGACCTTTTGGGAGGGGGAACGCCCGAATATTTAAACTAAAGAAAGAAATTCCAAACGACACCGAAACGCACTGTAAAGTCTCGGTAAGGATTATTGGGTGCCGAGAAATAATCATATCCAGTAAAGGCTGAATTGAAATGTTCGGCTTTTAGATAGATTCTGGTTTGCCGGATTTTGGCATTTAAAAAGAAATCTAAACGGGGAAAGCCTCCAAATTCTTCATCAGTTTGCACATAAAACTCTGCCAAAACGGGATCGTAGGCATTCATATTATATGTAGTGAAGTAATTTAAGGTTACGCCTGTTTGTAAATACATGGCTTTTTTAAATATATGACTTGAGAAATATAGTGTATTACGCAGCGTAATTTGCGGTACATTTAATGTGCTATCGGAGTCTTTTACGTTTTGATACAACACGGTATTATCTAACGCGAACTTGCCAAATTTGATTTCTTTCTGCGCTTTTACCCTTAGATAGTTTATTGTACCGTTGTTTTGAAATGGCTTTATGGGACTAACTTCGCCGATAGCAATTCCTGTATCATCTTTTTTAAAATACGCATAATCGCTTATGGTAGAATAATCGGCACTTATATTGGCTATTTTTTTTGATTTTAACTGAAATGCCAGTTGTTGGGTTTCGGTATTATTAAAATTAGTTTGCCAATTGTAATTTATATAATCACTTTGATACAATAAAAAATTATAATTAGGTGCTTTAGAGCTATGATTTATTGAAGCGATGGCCTGTATATCATCATTTAATTTAAAACTTGCTTGAGCTTTTATGAAATTACCATCAAAATCGCCAGATATATTTAAGCCTATTTCACCTTGTAAATCGAATCCTTTATATTGTTTATGGTATTTACCTCCTGCTGAAAAAATATCGCCTTTTAACCTGTTTGTAATTCTGGTTTCATCTTCTAACTGAACAACTTTATCGTAACCATAATTATAGTTGGTATTACTTATGTTAAATTGTAAATCGCCTACAATATTATTACTATAATTTAATTGAAGTTGATTATAGAAATTTTCTAAGGTTGCCCTATCTTTTAACCCTGAGCTTTTAAAAGCAGACCCGAAAATACTGGTAGCAGCACTTGTTTGGTCGTATTGAAAATATTTATCTTCAAAAGATATAATGTGACCTATATTTAGTTTGTTTTTAGAGAGCGAATCTTTCTTATTAATAACACTGTAATCATGTTCTAAATGAAAACGCTTACCTACTAATATACTTTCGGCATTTTCAAAATTTACTTCTAAAATGGACCGATCGAGAAATTCTTCAGCTCCTTCAATAAAGTTTGTAACACTTTCATCTTGTAATCCTCCATTTTCTTGATTTAACAAATCTTGAGTTACTATATGCCCTCTAACATTATACCTATTGTTTTTGGTTCTATAATTAGATGTAAACCTAAAATTACCTGTACTTGTTAAAAGGTTTTGATATTTACCCAAAGAACGTAAACCTTTATAAGCTATAGAAAAATTAAACTGCGGCGTTGTGTTTACCGTAAAAAATGAATCGGCTAGTTGCCCCTGCTCGAAAGCGGTTTTAAAAAAAAGTTCGGTTAGAGGTGTTGGCACACGGTAGTAATTAATATCTTCAATTTCCATGTAATTGAAATGTCTGGCTCGAGCCCCGAAACTTGGCATTAAGCTGGTGTTTTCAAACTCATAGGTAAGACTATTGTAGGTTTGTCCTAGATTTGAAAATGGCATAAGCCCGAAATTGTCTTTTCTTAGGTAATTGAATTTGTATTCTTTTTGAATGGTCAGGGTCGTATCTACAAACGTTGTATCGTTTTTGTGGGAGATGATTTGGTAGTCTTGAATTTTGGCTTTTTTGTCTTTGGAATCTTTAGGATCTAATTTGTCTAAAAGGTTTTTTTTTTGTTTAATAACTGAATTTTCTCTACTTAAGGCTGCTAAAGAATCATTAGTGTTTCCTTTAACCCTATTTTTAGAAGTACTCGAATCTTCTTTCTTTACAAGCTTTTCTTGTGCATTTAAAAAAAAACTAAACAAAAAAAGCAAAACTAAAAACAATACTCTCATTAAAAAAATTTTCACAAATGTAATTATAAAAATAATTCACGCAGATATTATAATACATAAAAAAGCCGCACATATAATAAAATACAAGCGGCTGAATTAAAATTATTGATTATATGCAGTCTAGCCTGGGCAGCAAATATATCCGTATATTCTTGCCGTTGGATTATCTACACTTGTCATGGTTGCCGATAAGTTTGGAAAATTGAAAGTTGTTCCATCAAGTGATGATGAATAAGAACCTTCTGTCGTGATTATTAAACCTGCTTCACTTGTGTAAAAATCTATTAAAGATTGGGCTTGAGTTTCTATTAAAGCTCCATTTGCATTTCCTGGCCCTTCATATTCTAAAAAAAGCTTGTTATCAACAATATTTGTACTTGCCCCAAAACAAAACGTGTAACCAAAACCCTCAGTATCAAAAATCCTTAGTCTTCCCTGACAAAAGCTACCATCATCATTAAAATCAAATCTAAAGTCTACATAATTTACAACAACTTCAAAACCATAATCAGCTATAGCATTTTGATTTATTTCATCCAAAATAGCTTGATAACCTAACGAGTTAAGTGGACTGGCACCATAACGTTCCTTCCACCATACTAATAATATTGAATTATCCGTAAGTTCTTCTATTTCAGAAATATCATTGGTAATTATTGGTGGTTCATTACTAAATAGAATAGTTGCGGTAGTTCCATTTACAGTAGATATATAACTATTATTATCTACATCATACAAAAATTCAGTATAAAACTCACCTTCAAACTCTAAAGCTGGGCTTATTCTTAATCCGTCTGCAGTAAACAACATTCCAAATTCAAATTCTGTAACACTGCCATCGGCAAATTTTACTCTTGGTGTAGCATATAAAATATCAGGCTTATAGTTAAGATTAAACTTTGAAATCCCATCTGCGTTTTCAATTCTTAATATCTGAAAAACAGACCTTTCAGCACTAGGCAAAAAAGCATTTCGACGATCTAATGTTTTATTAACGCCTGCAATACTCTCTGTATCAAAATCCGTGAAATTTGTTGGTGTTAAAATCAATGTAGCGGTGTCTTTATTTCTTACATCCCTAAATGTTAAAACTCCATCATCATTACTAAAATATTGAAAAACAGACGTACCATAAAATCCTTGTGGGGCTGGTCTGCCATTAATAATCTCAACTACAGTTTCTGGATCGGTTGCTTTAGTAATATGGTTTCGTGTGGTAAACACGAGCTCAACTGTGGTACCTAAACTTATTTCATAACTGGAATTAGCCAAATCTATATCGCTATCAAAATCTGACGTTTGTCTGACAGTGCCATCTGCATTAAATTTCATAAAAATTGTAAATCCACCACGTTGGTCATTTTTTGTAAAATATTCTGCTTTGTAGCCATTATTAGTTGGCCCAAGCAATAAGGATTGAAGTTCATCCATTCTATTATCTACTCTAACCGACGGAGCCTCATTAAATAATTCATTATTATCATCGTTACAGGAAACAGAAATGAATGCTATAAGGGTAATGACTAAATATGATTTTTTGAAAATATTTTTCATCTTCATAATGTTTAATTTTTATATTTTTTAAGTTCTTTTAATTAGTTAGTCAAATCAACCAGAGCTTGGTAAGTTAACACTTGTAGTTCATAAAAATCAATATCAAAGTTTTCTTCATAGTACGCT
Source organism: Flavobacteriaceae bacterium (assembly GCA_049791475.1). GTDB lineage: Bacteria > Bacteroidota > Bacteroidia > Flavobacteriales > Flavobacteriaceae > CAXBID01. Next base: position 4,438 of record JBAQZZ010000272.1, read on the forward strand.
ACTACTAATTGCTCTTTTTCTCTAATATACCCTCTAGCTTGGGCACTCGCTATTCCATCTACGAGTTCATCGAAGTCTGATTTTGATCGCACCAACATTTGGGCTATCATTTCAACAAAGTCCTCACTAGGTTGGCTAGCAGCATACGCCGTTATGTAACCTAATTCTCTAGCTTGTGTATTAGACCTATCTGCCCATGACGATGTATAATTTGCGGGATTTACTAAGTTGAAAACTGGATCAAAAGGGATGTTTTGGTTTAAAATATGACCGTATTCATGATGAATTGTTGAAATAGGAGACACTATACTCCTAAGATTATTACCGTAATCAATTAATTCATAATCCAATTCGTCAACATTAAATAAGGTAATTCTAGCTCCGGCTTCTGCAATACCTAAAGTTATAGATTGTCCGCCAGGGTTGTAGTTAAAGCCTCCAGAGATTACAAACTCTCTTGGCGCAATGTTTTTTATGAAATTTTCGCCTCCCAATGTATTATAGGGCTCTATCCATACTTTAGTTAGCGCATTAGCGATAGGCATTACATTTTCTTCAAAAGGTGGATGTAAAAAACGATCAACATCGGTATCATTTATATTCCACTTGTACCTAATCTCAATATTATATTGTTCAACAAAATTTTCACGTAACCAAATATCCAAACTATTTAGGATTGGTGCTGAAATATCTATCTGGCTTTCGGTAATACTATCTTCTTCATTTCCACAAGAACTAGCAATAGTACCAGTGAGCAATGTAACTAGTATAAATTTAAAATATTTACTTTTCATGATTATCTGTAATAATTTTATTCAGTTATAATTTTATCTTGGGTTTGCTTCTATACCAAAGGATTGTGCGTCAGTAGGAATTTGTAGTGCCCGTCTTTCATCACCTTTTGGAAGGGAAATAGTTTCAGTAATAAGACCACTTGCATTGACTATGGGGTGATCAACTACCATATCATGCCGTTTAATATCGAGCCAACGGATTCCTTCATTATATAAAATAGTGCGCTTCATAGTTAAAACCGCATTAATATATGGTAATGCCTCAGCAGGTAACGTATAAAATGGTGTGTATAGTGTGGGGTCAGACACTTCAAAAACCGTTCTTAATTGTGCATCTGATAGGACATCAGCAGCACCGTAGTCTTCGAGTTTAGTAGAGTACGATAAATTGATATCTGCAAGTGCGTTATCATATTGTTCTAACATGGCATATGCTTCTGCTCTATTCAATAACACTTCATCGGTAGATATTAAGATAAACGTTGCAAATGCTTCACCAATTCCTGCAGCTTGATTAGTGACTCTAAAATACTCATTAATTTTTAGAGCTGTAAGGCCAAGGTCTCCATCACCAACTATAAATAATGGGTAGTCCCAAAAACTACCATTCCCATTATTACCAAATAACTCACGTTGTAGTGAACGACTTAATTGGTACCTAGCCCTTGCACTAAAACGTGTATAAGTTGAAGCACCTGAGACAAGCAAAAGGTTAGCAGGCTCTAGGGAAGATGTATAGAGCTGTCTTAAATTGGCCCCGGGCACATTTGTATAAAAACCATTTATGTTTCTTAACTGCGTAACGGGACTTGTCCCCAAAGCTAAAGTGCTAAAATCAATTACTTTTTGCCACTCACCTTTATGTAAATAAAACCTTGATGCAAATGCATTTGCAGCCTCCTTGGTAAAGTGAAAAGCATCTACTTCGTAATTGTTCTCAATTAAAGGTAACCCATTAGTTAAATCGTTTTCTATATTTACATACACGTCTTCAATGCTGGCTCTAGAATAAGACCCCAAAAGCACTGTCTCTGGCTCAGTAACATAAGGTATTCCCAAATCTGAAGCAGCTGTTGCAGGGTTATAAGCTTTTGAAAAAATACTGACCAACATAAAATGGGCATAGGCTCTACATACCAAGGCTTCACCTTTTTGAGCGTCGAACTCTTCGCCGCCTCCTAGTTCTTCAATAGACTTTAAAGCTTGATTGGCTTGAGCAATTGCTGCATAGGCCGCATTCCAATAGTTGGTAGGTGTATCCTCATCAATATCATTTAAATCTCTCCAAAAGTACATTTCTTCATTAATCCTATTATCAACTAATGCTGCAGGCCCTTTATCTCTAGCATTGTCAGACATAGGTTCTAAAAAAGGCACATAACCCGCTTCTGGATAAGCAGCTACTAATAGCTGAGAAATCTTTTCTTTTGTATCTATGAATGTCCTGTTATCTGGAGTTTCTTCGAGAATATCATTACATGCTGTCAATAAAGATATTAACACAATAATTAAAAACTTAGAATTTAATTTATAATTTTTCATACAATATATATATTTAAAAGCCAACATTTAGTGATAATGTAAATGACCGTGTTATAGGATAGGCCACACCACCTGAATTAAAGAATTCAGGATCTTGACCACCCAATTTAGAATCAGAATACAGTAAAAACAAGTTAGTGCCTTGTAAACTCATTCTAAGTGATGATAATCCAATTCTATTTAGATCTTCTTTAGCAAAGGAGTAACCTAAAGATATGTTTTTCATTCTAATAAAATCACCATCAGCTACGCGTTCTGTAGAATAGTTATAAGCATTATATGCTTGTCTTACAGTAGTTTGACCATAGGATTGTATTACAGATTGCGATGCAATCGTGGGGATACTCGTTATATTCTCATCTCCAGGAATCAACCACCTGTTTACAAACTCTCGAGGAAAAACATCTAAATCTGAATAACTGTCTGAGTACGTAGGATTTAAGCGAATTTTATTACCCGCAGAAAATGAAATGAAGAAACTAAAATCCCAATTTTTAAATTTGAAATTATTAGATAATCCTCCTGTTATTGTTGGCAAGGTCGACCCTTCGTTAACCAAATAATCTAGAACATCCTCTGTATCTTGAAAATCGACACCTCCAATAGGATCTACATCTGGGTCATTAAACTCAAAAGTAGGTAAACCAAATTCATTTAAACCATCAAAATTAAACGAAAAAATAGATCCTGGAGCAAAGCCAACGGCATTTCCCCTACCGGTACCTGAAACAAGGTCAAATACGTTGGTTTGTTGTTTTAGACTAGTAATCTCTTGATCTATAAGAGAAATATTAAATCCCGATTTCCATTGAAAAATATCTGCATCTATGTTTACCGTGTTTAATTGAAACTCAATACCATTAGTATCCATTTCTGAGTTATTACCTAGCTTTAAAGATTCCCCACCAATTCCTGTAGTTCTAATCAAATCGATTAAATCGATTCCTTTTCTAAAATAGACATCTACAACAGCATTGATTCTTCCATTGAACAAACCAACTTCTAGACCTAAATTCAATTCCTTAGTTCTTTCATAAGTAAGATCACTATTTTGAAGATCTTCTATATCAATAAAATTTTCACGGTCATCTGAATCAAATCTATCAGTTACCTGATTTCTAAATATCGCTAAATTATTACTTGCTACATCTGCCAATAAGCCTGTTACCCCATAACTTGGTCTAAACACTAATCTAGAAACAGTTTTAGAATTTTCTAGAAAACTTTCCTCATGCACATTCCAACGCCCAGCTATTGAGTAGGTTGGTAACCACCTTGCACTAGAGGATTTCCCCGCTCTATTGGATCCTTCATAATTTCCAGTTAAACTAAGCACATATTTTTTATTATAATCATATGTCGCTTGGACAGCTAAAGACACTTCTCGTTGTTTTGTTTCTTGGGAAGAAAAATAATCATTCCCTTCTAAAATCACTTTACGTAATATATCAGGATCTGTAAATACAGTGCCTCCACTATTAAACTGATAGCCATAGCCCGTATTAGAGTATTGCGACCTATCTGCATGGCGGTATTCCTGAGAAGTATATATATTTAATCCATGCACATCATTAAATGTTTTAGAAAACTCTAATGCATTTCTAAATGTATAGGTTGTTAAGGTGTTCTTAGAAGTTGTTAATATACCACCTACCGGCAAAACGACTCTTGGTAAAGCAACTCCATCATCAGGATCGGTAAATAAAAATGTATTTGCATTTCTAACAATAGATGTTTCGTCAGCTCTATAAGCCGCAGCTACATTAGAATTTTCAGTAGCGCCCTGCTCGCCATTAGACGTTACATAACGTGCTGAACCTAATAAATTATAGGTTAAATTATCATTAATTTTATACTCCGCTTGCCCTTGAAATTTAACATCAAAAACATTCAATTCCAAAGAGTTGTTTTTTACTTCATTAATAATATTAAAAGGCGCCCAATTTGTACGATAGTATTCTAAATCTCCGTTTTCATCTCTAGGCCTCAAAGCCCTACTTGTGCTCAATGCATACGCAAAAGGATTTATATCAAAATCTCTACTAAACGATCCAAAAAATGTATCTTCTTGCCTACTTTGGGCGCCAGGAGTTTGCTGGTTTCTAATATTTCCCTGCAAAAACATGGTTAGTTTTAACTTATCGTCAGCTAAGTAGTATGTATTTCTTAGATTAGAAGTAATCCGCCTAACTCTATCTGCAACAGTCCAACCAGCATCTGAGTAATAACCTATAGAAGCATAAGATGTTGAATTTTCGTTACCACTTGAAAAACTAATGTTATGCGTTTGTGTAGGCGTCATATTAAATAACTCCTTAAACCAATCGGTATTTGCCAATTCGTAAGGTCGCAAAAATGCTGCTCTAGCTTCTGGAGTATTTGGGATTCCAAAGGCACCATTAGATTGATTATACGTATTTATCGCTTGTGCTCTAATATTGTAAATACCTCCATTGCGTGCACCTAATACCCTTGGATAGTTCAAAAAACCTTTAGATTCTAGCTCTCTATATACTGAAACTGTTTCTTGAGAGTTTAACAAATCATAATTAGCATATCGCGGTCGATCTCTCATTAGAAACTCTCCAGTATAATTGAATGTCGGTTTTTGGTTTTTCTTACCTGATTTAGTAGTTATAACCACAACTCCATTTAAAGCTCTTGCGCCATATAAAGACGTTGCTGATGCATCTTTAAGAATTTCAAAACTTGCAACATCAGAAGGGTTTAAACCTGCAATTGCAGAACTCAACAAGGTGTTTGGATCTCCAGAAACCAAATCAGAAACTGAGATATTTACAATTTCTTCTTGAATAACACCATCAACAATCCAAATTGGCTTGGTATCTCCCAGAATGGACGATGAACCACGAATGGTAATTCTAGGCGCTGCACCAAAGGTACCTGTTACATTCTGCACACTAACACCAGCTGCCCTTCCTTCTAAAGCTCGGGAAATATCTGGTACTCCATCGAGTTTAATATCTTCTGCCTTGATAGTTTGCGATGCCCCTGTAAAGAGTTCTCGTTTTACATTTTGATACCCCGTTATTACAACGGTATCTAAATCTTCCAAATCCTCAGTCATGGTAACATTTATGGCATTGGAAGTACCAACTGTTACCATTTGTGTCTTCATACCAATAAAACTGATTTTTAAAACATCTCCTGCTTTTGCTGAGATAGCATAGTTTCCATCAAAATCTGAAACGACACCTCTACTGGTACCATCTACGATAATAGTTACACCTTCTAGAGGCAAGCCATTAGCATCCGTTATGGTACCCGTAATTGTATTTTGTTGTAGATTAACATTAAGGGGAGGCTCTTTTTTGTTTAAAATTATTTGACGTTCATTTATAGAATACGTGATGATTTGTTTATTTAAAACTCTTTCTAAAACTTTATAGATAGACTTATTTTTAATTTGAACGTTACCTACCGACTTTTTCAGTTCGGGCAATAGCTCATCTTTATAAATAAAGACAAATTCACTTTGGTCTTCTATGGTTTTTATCACATTCATTAATGTTGCTCCATTAATGTCTATTTTCAATTTTGTGTTTTGAGAATAGGAGTTTGTGAAAGAATAGAATGAAAATAAAATTAAAAATACACTAAGGCTTTTCATTATAAGTAGTGTTTTATTTCTAAAACCCAATAGAAGATTGTAGAAAAGTTGATTTTTTTTCATAAATTAAACTTGTTTTTAATTAAGCATTGTCTGCCAGTCCATCCGGCAGGTTTAAATTCAGGGAATGTTGGCACATTCCCTGTCTTTTTATTTTAAAATATATGTATCGGTATCGGTTAACTCTAATTTCAATTTGGTAATAAGCATTAAATTTTCAAGGGTCTTTTCAATTTTATCATTTAAATCCAATTTCCCACTTATATTGGTATTGTATGCTTTTAAATCTTTATGGAATATAATTTTTATATTATAAAATCGCTCTATTTTCCTTATCACATTAAATATAGACTCGCTTTCAAAATGCAAAAGGCCCAAAGTCCACAAGGTATAGTTATCTATATTAACCTGCTTGACTTCTATGTGCTCTTTGTTTTTGTTCCACGAGGCCAACTGGCCAGGTTTTAGAGTTGTTTTTTTATTGCTGAGCAATCCTTTTTTTACAACATCAACCTTGCCTTCCTTTAAGGTGGTTAAAATATGGGCGTCTGTTGGATATGCGGATATATTGAATTTGGTGCCCAAAACCTCAACCGAAAGTTTTTCATCAATGGTTTTTACAACAAAAGGTCTTTCTTTATTTGCTGCTACTTCAAAAAATGCCTCCCCAGATAAAAAGACCGTACGTTGTTTGGAAATGAATTTTTCGGGAAAAACGAATTCAGTGCCGGCATTAAGGTGCACTGTGGACCCGTCCGACAATGTTATTTTGCTTCTTTTTCCGTAAGGCACCAACAACTTATTTAAAGTTTCCAATGCTTCTTTTTTATTGGTTTTATGATTACTTAGGGTATCATTGACTATTACGGCGCCTAATTGGGTATATTCAATTTTTGATTCCTTTTTGTTTATTACTATTGGTTTACCGGTTTCAAAAACCAATTGGGTCTCTGTCAATGTCTCTAAAGAGGTTGTTTTTATATCTTCAAATAGAGGGTTGTTGGTTTTTGTGAAATTATTGTTAAAAAACACACCTAAAGCCACCAGCACCAAAAACACTGCTGCATACCTATAATATTTTTTTATAAAACCAACTGTTTTTACTGGATGGTCCACTTTATTTAAAAGTTTTTCAAGTATGTCATTTTTTTCTTTTTCAGAAAGTTCAACATCCTTGGTTTTAATGGTCAGTAAAATCTCTTTTAATTCTAAAATTTTTATCTTTTCTACTGGATTTTCGTGCATATATGCTTCCCACACAGCATCAAGTTCTTCTGTCGGACTATATATCCAATCCAGAAAAGAAGTGTCTTCAATATACTTAGAATAAGATTTCATAATTTACACCTATATTTTATATAGGGGCATTAACTTTAATTTTGTGGACACTTTTTTTAAAGTTTTTTTAACATTTTTTTAATTTGCTAGCATTACCCGCCTTGTTGTACATAAAAATCAAGGGCTATATGTATATTAAAATAAGGCTTGGACCCATTTAAATCTAGGATATATTATTTTCGGTGAAAGAATCGAGACTTGGCATTAACTTATTGACAATCAAATAAAAAATTTCTTGAAACCGACGATCCCCGAGGCAAGCCATAGGGCTGCCAGCCTGCCGGCTGCCAGGAAAGAGCAAGTCAAAATGTATAGGTTATTTCCTAACAAACCCTTGGTGTTTTGAGCTGTATCGCAAATTTTATTCGGACTATTGATTAGGATAGAATAAAAACAATATCGTATCTATATTATTTTTAAAAACTGGGTTTGTTCGCAGTTTTTTTATAGCTCGGTACACTTGTTTCCTTACGGAATTGTGATCTATTCCAACGATTTCTGAAATTTCAATGTAGCTGAACCCTTTGTTAAACTTAAGGTATAGTATTTCTTGTTGCTTAGAGGTCAGCTCTTTTGTTATCAAATTAATAATTCTCTTGTTGCGTTTCTCAATTTCTTTATCTATGGTTTCGCTTTCAATGTTATATTCGGTAGCAAAATATGTTTGGTTCAAATCGTTAAGACCATCATTTTTTCTTTCTTTTTTTAGCTTTCTAAACAAGGTCCGCTTTAATGCTTTGAATAAATAAAAATTAATGTTTTTGGGTATTGAAAGTTGGCTTTTATGCTCATAGATGTCTAAAAAAACATCTTGAATACAATCTTTTACAAAATCTTTGTCCGGATTCAATTTCATACCGTAAGAAAACAAAGCGTCTGTGTATAAATTGTAAATAGCTGCAAAAGCACTTTTGTCGCCATTTACAAACTTATTCCATATCTCTTCTCCCTTGTCTTGTTTGTCTTGTGTTGTTGTTTTTATGATAATGACTGTATTAAATGAACAAATTTAAATTATTTCTAAAATTACAAATTACATTTATACTTTAAATGAGCAGGACAAACGCATTAAAAACATTAAGGTTTTGTAAAGAAATAACCTATACATTTTGACTTGCTCTTTTTGCATATTAACGTCGTTAAAAAGCCTCGTTGTAGCTAAGGCTATAACTGTGTTTTTTGCCTAGTTAATACACAAAATAGCGGTGTCAATTCTGTACACTTTATTTCTTTACAAACCCTAAGCCACGGATTTCACTACTTTTTGAAAAATCTTTAGATTTTTCTATTTGTGTAATTATTTTTAGACATTCGTTTCACGAATTTTAAATGATCTAAACTCATTTATTAGTAAAAATCAGTGAAATTCGTGGCCAAAAACAGGAACATTGATTTTAATGCGTTTGCCCTGTTTAAATGAGTTCTCGCCTCACAAAAAACAAAAAATGTGCCTATATTGCAAACTATCAATTACTTAAAACTTTAGTACATGACAAAAATAGCTTGTTATCATTTAAATAGTTTATATCATTGACCCCTCCGCCTATCGGCACCTCCCCTTAAAAAAAGGGGAGGAATTATTAAGATG
>JBAQZZ010000273.1:0-13693 GCA_049791475.1 Flavobacteriaceae bacterium
GTGCAGCTAAAACTATAAATTCTGTTATGAAAAATTATATTTATTTAATTGCCTTTTTATTTGCTTTTACATCTTGGAAAAAAGAAACTGAAACACAGGCAAAAGAAACTCCAATTGAACAAAAAAAAGCTGAATTTTCTATCATCATTCACGGAGGTGCTGGCACTATTTTGAAAAAAAATATGACTCCCGAAAAAGAAGCTGAATACAATGCAAAACTAGAGGAAGCCATTCGCGTTGGTTACAACATTTTGAAAAATGGAGGAACCAGTTTGGATGCGGTAGAAAAAACGATTAATGTTTTAGAAGATTCACCGCTTTTTAATGCCGGCAAAGGAGCTGTTTTTACTCACGAAGGTACAAATGAACATGATGCCTCTATTATGGATGGAAGTAATTTAAATGCTGGTGCTTCAGCAGGAACAAAAACGGTTAGAAATCCAATAAACTTAGCTCGCGCGGTTATGGAAAAATCACCTCATGTGATGCTTTCGGGTAACGGTGCTGAAGTTTTTGCAACAGAACAAGGTATCCAAATTGTTGACCCAAGTTATTTTTTCACAGAAAGTAGGATGAAATCTTTAGAACGTGTTAAAGCTTCTGAAAAAAATGAAGTAGCCTCTTTTTATGATGAAAATATAAAAGATTCAAAGTACGGCACTGTTGGTTGTGCTGCCCTAGACATTCATGGAAATCTAGCTGCTGGAACCTCAACTGGAGGAATGACTAACAAACGCTGGGGACGTATTGGTGATGCGCCTATAATTGGAGCGGGAACTTATGCCAACAATGCAACTTGCGCAGTATCAAGCACGGGTTGGGGTGAGTTTTTCATTCGAGGTATGGTGGCTCATGATATTTCGGCACTCATGGAATACAAAGGTTTATCTTTAAAAGAAGCCGCCAATTTAGTCATTCAAGACAAACTAACTAACCTTGGTGGCACAGGCGGTATTGTTGCTGTTGACAAAGACGGAAATATGGTTATGGAGTTTAACACGCCTGGAATGTATCGTGCAACGATGAATGATAAAGGCGAACTTTACATTGGTATGTATAAAGACTAATAAAAAATAATCCTGTTAAGTTTGTATTGACTTAACAGGGTTATGAAATACCTTTTTTTGGTTAGAATTCTGGAATTTATTTTCTGAAAAATACTTGAGTAAAATAATAGATTCCGACATCATTTTTAACAGCACCAATTCCAATGTGTGTGTAATCTGCCTCTATATTTTTTTTATGTCCGCTACTGTTTAACCAAGCTTCCATAACCTCTTCAGCATTTTTATATTTATAAGCTACATTTTCTCCAACTTTATTTGCCTGCTCTTCGTTAATAAGACGAAGACCTCTTTTATCAGAATTATCATGACTAATTTCATTTTGATCAACCATATATTTTGAATGTTCTTCAGCTAATTGAGTTGCTAAGTCATTTTTACTTAATGCAGCCTTTCCTAGATTTACTCTATGTGCATTTACTAATTGTAGTATTTCGTTTGAAATAGAATTTGCTTCTTGTTTTTCAATATTTTCTTGAGAATCATCTTTTGAGCAAGATATTGTAAACGTTAATACGGTAAAACATGCGATAATAAACCATGCTTTAGGATAAAAATTCTTCATACTTTTTAGATTTAAGGTGCTCAAATATAAAATTAATATTGATTTATGTGCTTTTAAATGTTAAAAAAATGCATTTTATCTGAATAATTGTGTATTTTGTCGATGTTTTGTTTATTTTTAAAAAAAATAAAGGTTAGTCAAATTAAAAATATTATGACTTATTTAACGTTTCATTAAAACCTAAATATCAAATTTTGAACGTACATTTATTAACGAGAAATTGCCTACGGTTCTTTTTGTTTTAGTTCATTTTCATTTAATCCATCTATTTATGTCATTAAAAAACCTTTTCGCTTTCGCATTAATTGTATCGTTGGCAGCATCATGTAAAAAGAAAGTCGTAGAAACCGATAACCTTTTCAAGTTTAAAGATTATATAAGTTACACAACCTCAGGAATTATTTCTGTGGCAAGCCCAATTCAAATTAATTTGGCAAATGAGGTTGAAGGATGGGAAATGAATCAAGAAATTACAGATAAGATTGTTACCATAAAACCGCATGTTGAAGGTAAACTTAAAATCGCCAATAAGCATACGCTAATTTTTACACCAGACGAAAACCTTGAGCCCAATACGGAATATACCGTTGTTGTTAAACTAAAAGATATTTATAAAAATATACCTAATGAATTTAATGAATACACCTTTCAATTTAAAACTATAACACCAAACTTTAATATTGAAACCAACCACTTGCAATCTTATAGTAAAAATTGGCAATACATTGAAGGTGTTATAAAATCTGCCGATGTTATTTCTATTAATGATGCTAAAAATTTGGTTGAAGCATTGCAAAACGGAAAAAAACTAAATCTAGTTTTTAATGAAGCCAACCAAATTTCAAAATATTTTGAATTCAAAATTGATAGCATAAATCGTAAAATTGAAGATAGCAAAATTCTTATAAAATGGAACGGAAAAGCTATAAATGCATCAAACGAAGGTGAAAATACCCTTACTATTCCGGGAATAAATAACTTTACTATTGTTGATGTTGATGTTATTCAATCTCCCGAACAACATGTAACAATAAACTTTTCAGATCCTTTAAAAAAACAACAAAATTTTGACGGTTTAGTAACACTTCAAAATGTAAAAAACCCAAAATATATTGTAGATGGTCATGTTTTAAAAGTATATCCGGACTCGAAGTTGGTTGGTAATATTCAGGTCGATGTTTTTCAAGGGATTAAAAACACAGAAGACTATAAACTTAAAAAACCATTTTCTGAAATTATTGCTTTTGAAGAATTAAAACCCCAAGTTCGCTTAATAAGTAACGGTACTATTTTACCAAATTCCAGTGAATTAAAATTCAATTTTGAAGCTGTTAATTTAAGTGCTGTTGATGTTCGCATAATTAAAATATTTGAAGATAATGTACTTCAATTTCTCCAAGATAATGATCTTAATACCAATTATACATACGATATTAAAAAAGTAGGCAGACGTATTGCAAAACAAACTATTCAACTTCAAACGGCTGGAGAAAACATTGGAAAGTGGAAAGCTTACAGTATCGATTTGTCTCAGTTTTTCAAAGCTGATGTTGGTGCAATTTATAGAGTTGAAGTCAGTTTTAAAAAAAGTTATTCCCTATACGATTGTGAGGCAAATTCGAACACCTCAAGCTCTGAAAATGATGATTATGATGACTACTACGAAGACGAATATTATGAAAATGATTACGCTGAAATAGATACCGAAGATGAAGATTTACTTGAAGAAGCGTATTGGGATAATCTCATTTATAGTTACAAAAATTACAGTTATAATTGGCACGAAGAGAACAACCCATGTCATGATGCTTACTATGGAGAAAACAAAATAGTCTCGCAGAATTTACTTGCTACAAACTTGGGCATTATTGCTAAACAAGGTGCAAATAACTCATACTATTTTGCGGTAACTAATATTTTAAACACGAATCCAGAAGCCAACGCGAAGGTTGTTATTTATAATTTTCAACAGCAAGAATTAGCAAGTAAACAAACCGATGAACAAGGTTTAACCTTAATCGACTCCGATAAAAAAGCGGCTTTTGCCATCATTTCAAAAGGAAATAATAAAACTTACATTAAGCTTCAAGATGGTAATTCATTATCGTTGAGCAAATTTGATGTGTCTGGAAATCGTTTACAACGCGGCCTTAAAGGCTACCTTTATGGAGAACGTGGTGTTTGGCGACCAGGTGACACCTTGCATTTAACGTTTATGCTAAATGATAACACCAACAAACTACCAAAAGGCCATCCAGTAAAACTAGAAATTACAGACCCAAACGGGAAATTAGTTTATAAAAATGTAACGTCTGATAATTTAAATAACGTCTTCAATTTTACAGTTCCAACATCTTCAGAAGATAAAACAGGAAATTATAACGCCAAAATTTCAGTTGGAGGTGCTACATTTTATAAAGGTTTAAAAATTGAAACCGTTAAACCAAACCGTCTAAAAATTAAAGTAGATTTTGAAAATGAAATCCTAACTAGTAACGAACCACTAAAAGGAACTTTAGATGTAAAATGGTTACACGGCGCTCCAGGAAAAAACTTAAAAGCCGAAATTAAAGCAAAATTTAGTAGTGCTTATACCGCCTTTAAAAACTATAAAGACTATACGTTTAACGACCCAACACGGAAATTTGAAACCGAAGAAACCATCATTTTTGAAGGTAAAGTAGATGAAAACGGTTTAGCAAACATAACCAACAAACTAAACGTTGGTAAAAATGCACCAGGAATGTTAAATGTTCAGTTTTTAGTACGTGCTTTCGAGAATGGTGGAGATTTCTCAATGGATGCATTCACCAAACAATACGCGCCTTACGAGTCTTTTGTTGGCTTGAGTTCACCTAAAGGAAATGCTTACGGCTCATATTTTACAGATGAAAATCAAACCTTTGATGTTGTGGTTGTTGATGCACAAGGCAAACCCATAAAGCGCAACAATTTAGAGGTAAAAGTGTATAAAGTAGAATGGCGTTGGTGGTGGAATTCATCTTATGATGATTTGTCTAGTTATGTATCCAGCAGTTATCATCGTCCGTATTTTAATTCAAAAATAAATACCGATGCTAACGGAAAAGCTACGTTCAATTTAAAAATTCCAGATAGCGAACGCGGACGTTACCTTATTAGAATTTCTGATCCTATAAGTGGCCACGCCACAGGAAGAACAGCTTATTTTTACAAAAACTGGTGGCAAAAAGCCCCTTCTAGCGATAAAGAAGCGGCTAAAATGTTGGTCTTTTCTGCAGATAAAGAACACTATAATGTGGGTGAAACTGCAAAAATCACTTTTGCTTCAGGTAGCGAAGGTCGTGCATTAGTCAGTATTGAAAATGGTACCGAAGTTTTAGATTATAAATGGGTAAAAACTCAAAAAGGTGAAACCCTTATTGATATTCCAATAACCAAAGATATGGCACCTAATGTGTTTGTGAATATCTCATTATTGCAACCGCATGCGATCTCAAAAAACGATTTACCTATTCGTTTATATGGCGTTATTCCTATTATGGTGGAAGATCCAAACACCAAACTTGAGCCTGTTTTAAAAATGCCTGATATTTTGCAACCAGAGCAAAAATTTGAAGTTAAAATTTCAGAAAAAAATAATAAAGCGATGACGTATACCATCGCCGTTGTTGAAGAAGGCTTGCTAGATTTAACACGATTTAAAACCCCAAATGCGTGGAATGAATTTTACAAACGTGAAGCTTTAGGTGTAAAAACTTGGGATATTTTTGATGATGTGATTGGCGCTTATTCAGGCAGTATCGATCAAGTATTTGCTATTGGTGGCGATGGAAGTGCGGCTGCTGGAAAAAACAAAAAAGCAAACCGATTTAAACCTGTGGTTACTTATTTAGGCCCGTTTAAACTTGATGCTGGACAAAATAAAACGCATACCATAAAACTACCGAATTATATTGGTGCGGTTAGAACGATGGTTGTAGCTGGAGATAATGCAAATGAAGCATACGGAAGCACCGATAAATCTGTTGAAGTTAAAAAACCATTGATGGTTTTAGCAACACTACCCCGAAAATTAAGCCCAGGTGAAAAAGTAACACTTCCCGTTACCGTTTTTACTATGGAAAACAAAGTAAAAAATGTAACACTTAGTTTAAAATTAAGTAACGGTATTTCAATTGTTGGTGATACTAAAAAAACATTAAGTTTTGCAAGACCTGATGAGCAAATGGCGTATTTTGAATTGGATGTAAGCAACGCAAAAGGCATCAATTCCATTGAAGTTATCGCTACTGGAAATGGTGAAAAATCAACTTATAAAGTTGAGTTGGATGTGGTGAATCCGAATCCAATCACTTCAAAAACTATTGACCATACTCTGGAAGCCAATGCCAATAAAACTTTAGCGTTTTCAACCTTTGGTGTTTCAGGAACAAATTCAGCAATGGTAGAGTTTTCAACCTTACCACCAATGGATTTTTCTCGTAGATTGGAATATTTAATTCAATACCCACATGGTTGTGTTGAGCAAACCACATCGAGCATTTTTCCGCAGTTATTTTTAAATGATATTTTCGATTTAACGTTTGATAAAAAACAGCAAATTCAAACAAACATTGAAAATGGCATTAAACGCTTAGGGCATTTTCAAAGACCAAACGGCGGCATGAGTTATTGGATGGGAGAAAATTCGGCTGACGATTGGGGCACAAGTTACGCTGGTCATTTTTTAATTGAAGCTGAAAAGAAAGGATTTGTACTTCCGCTTACTTTTAAAAGTAATTGGATAAGTTACCAAAAGGAAGCCGCTAGAAACTGGCGTCCAAGTTACAACTCTTATAATTCCGACTTAGCACAAGCCTACAGATTATACACTTTGGCTTTGGCCGGAAGTCCAGATTTATCGAGTATGAACCGTTTACGAGAATTCTCAGAAATTTCTAATGAAGCCAAATGGCGACTCGCTGCTGCTTATGCATTAGCAGGACAAAAAGAAGCGAGTACAAACATTTCTAAGTCGGCAAATATCAATTTTAAACCGCTTCGATACAATTATTATACCTATGGATCGGTGGATAGAAATCGAGCCATGGCTTTGGAAACTATGGTGTTAACTAAAAATTCTAAAATGCGTGAATTGGCAGAATATATTGCAAAAAATTTATCGAGCAATCGCTGGATGAGTACACAAACCACGGCATATAGTTTATTGGCTATGGCTAAAATGGTAAACGCTAATGGCGGCAAAGCGTTAAAAGTCAATTATTCAATGAATGGAAAATCTGAAAATATTGATACGAAAAGTGCCATTGCGCAACGTGAATTATCGGTTATTGATGGAAATAATAATTTATCTTTTACAAACGAAAAAGACAATATTGTTTATGTTCGGGTTTTAAATTCGGGGAAATTACCTTTAGGGGAAGAATTGGTTGAGCAACGTGGTTTGAGTGTTTCAGTAGCTTACAAAGATTTAAAAGGCAATAAAATTGATGTTTCAAAATTAATACAAGGTCAAGATTTTGTGGCAACGGTGAGTGTAAGTAATTTAAAAAATGAGCGTATTAATGATGTGGCTTTAACCCAAATTTTCCCATCAGGTTGGGAGATTGTGAATACCCGTTTTACAGATTTTGGAACCAGTACAACAAGTCAAGCAAGATTTACAGATATTCGGGATGACCGGGTCAATTTCTATTTCGATTTACCTGAAAAAGGAAAACACGGTACAAAAACCTTTAATGTGATGTTGAATGCTTCCTATTTAGGAACCTACTATTTATATGGCGTTCAAGCAGAAGCAATGTACGATAATGATTATTTAGTGCGAACAAAAGGTGAATGGGTTGCCGTTGAAAAATAAATTATGAATAAAAAATTCAAAACTTATTACGCAGTTATTTTCACTTCAACCCAAAAGGAGAACATAAAAGGTTATTCTGAAATGGCTGATAAAATGGAGGAACTCGCAAAAGAGCAAATTGGCTTTTTAGGAATAGATAGTGCCAGAAATGACATTGGCATTACTGTGAGTTATTGGGAAAATTTAGATGCCATAAAAAACTGGAAACAACAAACTGATCATTTGATTGCCCAACAAAAAGGGATACAAAACTGGTATAGTTGGTATCATGTAAGAATATGCAAGGTAGAACGCGAATATGAGTTTAACAGTTAACGTCATTACGAGGAGTGAAACGACGTGGTAATCTTTTTTAATTGAACAGATTGCTTCGTTTTTACTCGCAATGACTGTTTCACAATAAAAAAATTGAAACATATAATATCCCACATAAAACGTCATAAAATAAAGTCGGCAATACTTGCTGTGTTTTTAATTGCTTATTATTTCTGTTTGCCAAAACAACTTTTTAAAGATCCAACAGCTACAGTAATTACAAGTAAAAACAATACGTTATTGGGTTCGCAAATTGCTGAAGATGGCCAATGGCGATTTCCGCACAACGATAGTATCCCAGAAAAATTTAAAATCTGTATTGTTCAATTTGAAGATGAATATTTTTACAAACATCCTGGATTTAATCCTATTTCCATCTATAAAGCTTTAAGTGATAATTTCAAGTCTGGAAAAGTAAAACGTGGCGGAAGTACCTTAACACAGCTAGTGATTCGCTTATCTAGAAAAGGTAAAAAACGCACCTACTTTGAAAAGCTAAAAGAACTCATTTTAGCTACCAGATTGGAGTTTCGATATTCTAAAAATAAAATCCTGACCTATTATACTAGTAACGCGCCTTTTGGAGGGAATGTAGTTGGACTCGATGCCGCATCATGGCGTTATTTTAATAGAAACGCGAACGAATTATCATGGTCAGAAAGTGCTACTTTAGCTGTTTTACCTAATGCCCCAAGTTTAATTTATCCCGGTAAAAATCAAGAAAAACTTCTAATAAAACGCAACCGATTACTTAAAAAACTTTTAGAAAATAGCATTATAGATTCTTTAACTTACACGCTCTCTATTACTGAAGGCTTACCACAAAAACCATATCCGTTGCCTCAAAGGGCTACGCATTTATTGCAAAAAGTAAGACAAACATATCCTGGAAAACGCATACAAACTACCATAGATTTTAAAATCCAAAATCGGGTTAATAGCATCGTAAAAACGCATTATAATCAATTAAGTCAGAACGAAATTCATAATGCCGCAGTTTTAGTTTTAGATGTAAAAACAAGAGAAGTTTTAGCCTATGTTGGCAACACACCAACCGATAAAGCCCATCAAAAAGATGTCGATATTATTAATAAACCTCGAAGTACGGGCAGTATTTTAAAACCTTTTTTATATGCCGCTATGTTAGATACTGGTGATATTTTACCCAATACTTTGGTCGCCGATATACCCACTCAATATGGCAGTTACAACCCTAAAAATTATTATAAAACTTATGATGGGGCAGTTCCTGCAAGTCGTGCGTTGTCGCGTTCTTTAAATGTTCCTGCCGTTAGAATGTTACAAGAATTTGGGTTGGATCGGTTTCATCACTATTTAGAAAAACTGCAGCTCAAAGATTTAAAGTACAACGCCAATCATTACGGTTTATCGCTTATTCTTGGAGGCGCAGAAAGTAATTTATGGGATTTGTGTAAAAGTTATGCAGCGTTGTCTTCAACTTTAAATCATTTTTCAGAAAACTCTAGTGAATATTTTTCGAATGAATTTTGTGAACCTAATTTTCTTGCCTCTGAAAACATTGATTTCGGTAAAAAAACAACTGATAAAACGCTTTTTGATGCGGCGTCTATTTATTTAACTTATGAAAGTTTGAAAGAAGTAAATCGACCAGAAAGTGATGAAAGTTGGGAGTTTTTTGATAGCTCTAAACAAATTGCTTGGAAAACTGGCACTAGTTTTGGCTTTCGTGATGCTTGGGCCATTGGAACCACCAAAAACTATGTTGTTGGAGTTTGGGTTGGAAATGCAGATGGCGAAGGACGACCTGGTTTGGTTGGAGTACAAACCGCTGCGCCTATTTTATTTGATGTATTTGATTTACTACCCAAAAGCGATTGGTTTTCTAAACCGTTTGACGACATGCAACAGGTTTCTGTTTGCAAAAAAAGTGGCCACAGAGCATCACCAAATTGTAATGAAACCGAAGAAAAATTTATTCAAATAGCTGGCTTAAAAACCAAACCTTGTCCATATCATGTTTTAATTCATTTAGATAAAAATGAAAAATTTCAAGTGAATACCTCTTGTGAAAATTCAGATAATATTAAACATGAATCTTGGTTTGTTTTACCGCCTTTAATGGCGTATTATTATAAAACCAAAAATCCGTTTTACAAACCATTACCAAAGTTTAGAGGCGATTGTTTAGGTGAAAATTCAATCGCTATCCAATTTATTTATCCAAAGGAAAATAATAGCATTTTTCTGCCTAAAGATTTTGACGAGCAAACCAACGATCTTATTTTAAAAATTGCACACTCAAAACCAGAAACCACTGTGTTTTGGTATGTAGATAAAACCTTTATTGGGAGTACAAAAGACATTCATGAATTAGCAATAATACCAAAACAAGGTAAACATATGATTACCGTTGTTGATGAATTTGGTAATGAAGCGAAGCAGACTTTTGATATTTCAAACTAAAAATTCATCTTAAAGGAAATCCTTTACCTGCCCACCATGGATGAATTTCAATTTCAAGTCTTCCAGCTTTAACCATCGGGTCTGATTTTGCTAAACTATCTGCCATTTTAAGTGTTGGCACATTGTAAATGGTTATACCACGAATATCGCCATCATCTTCAAAAGGACCAGAAATATCGGCATAACCTAGCTCATACATTTTGCCCAAATGTGCTTGGTGTTCATTTTGAAGTTCGGCAGTTTCTTCTTCATTTTGTCCGCGAATGGGACCCGTTTTTAAAAAGGCAATAAAATACTGTTGCATTAAAACGGTATCTTGTGTTTTTTCATCAACATAATCAAAGGTTTTAAATCCTTTAGCTGTAAGTTCCTCTTTAATTTGTTTTGTTGATTTAACAACAGGTTCTTCAACAAGTATGGTTTCAACTGAATCTTTTACTTCTTCTAAAAGTTCCATATTGTTAAGGTCATTAATTGAAGCCTTTGGTTCCTCTTTGCAAGTAAAAAACAAGCTGAGCATCAGACCAAAAAATAGTAATTTTTTCATGTTTTTATATATTAGTTTGTAAGTAATTTAAACATTTACCCAATTTTTATATGGGTTTTTGCTTAACTGCGAATTATAATATTTTATATCTCCAGTAACTTCTTTTGCCAACCAAATTGGTTTTTCAAAAGGGTCGTTTTCAGAATTTAATTCTACTTCAGCAAGTATTAATCCTTCATTTTCACCATAAAATTCATCGACCTCAAAAATATGATTTCCAACGTTAACCTCATAACGAATTTTATCTATAATCGTAGGTTCACATAATTTTAAAAGTGCGTTGGCTTCATTTACAGGAATTTCTTTTTCCCATTCAAAACGCTTTAAACCATCGCTGGAAGACGCTCCTTTAACAGTAATAAAGGCTTTTACGCCTTTAATTCTAACTCTTACCGTGCGCTCTTTGTTCGTATTTAAAAAGCCTTGACTAATTCTGTTTTTACAGAAAGCATCATTTTTAAAGGCACTAGAATTTACTAAAAATTTTCGTTCTATTTCTATCACGGTCTTAAAATTAAATAATTGAAAGGTATTTAATTCCTAAATTTACACTATGTCTAGCGATTTACCAATTCGGAAAATTATTCATGTAGATATGGATGCGTTTTACGCCTCTGTAGAGCAAATGGATAATCCTGATTTAAAAGGAAAAGCTATTGCTGTTGGCGGTGGCGGAAAACGTGGCGTTATTAGTGCTGCTAGTTATGAGGCTAGAAAATTTGGTGTAAAAAGTGCTATGGCAGGTAATTTGGCTGCTAAATTATGCCCAGAACTTATTTTTGTACGTCCTAATTTTGAACGCTATTCTGAAATTTCAAAAAAAATTAAAGCTATCTTTTTTGACTATACTGATTTGGTTGAACCGCTTTCTTTAGATGAAGCCTACTTAGATGTTACTAAAAATAAAAAAGGCAACCCGAGTGCGTCTTTACTCGCAAAAGAGATTCGAGAACGTATTTTTAATGAAGTTGGATTAACGGCTTCAGCAGGAATTTCCATTAATAAATTTATAGCAAAAGTAGCTAGTGATTACAATAAACCTAACGGGCAGAAAACGGTAAATCCTGAGGAAGTAATTACCTTTTTAGAAGCGTTAGACATTCGGAAATTTTACGGAGTTGGAAAAGTAACTGCCGAAAAAATGTATCAAAAAGGCATTTTTACTGGACTGGATTTAAAACAAAAATCTTTAGACTATTTAAACGATAACTTCGGGAAATCTGGCCGCTATTATTACTATGTGGTAAGAGGCATTCATAATAGTGAAGTAAAACCAAACCGAATTCGAAAAAGTTTAGCTGCCGAACGTACCTTTAGCGAAAACTTATCTTCTGAAATTTTTATGCTTGAAAAATTAGAGCATATAGCTGAAGAAGTTTCCAGGCGTTTAAATAAAAGTAACGTCGCTGGAAAAACCGTGACTTTAAAAATAAAGTACAGTGATTTTACATTACAAACCCGAAGCAAAACATTGCCCTATTACATTAGCGATAAAAGTATTATTTTAGAAACTGCTAAAGATTTATTGTATCAAGAAAAACCGACTAATTCAGTTAGGTTATTAGGGATTTCCATGTCGAATTTAAACACTGAAAATAAGACTAAAAAAGTTGAGCAAAAAAGTGTTAGTGTGCAGTTAAAGTTTGAGTTTTAATAGAAGAACATTTCTTGACTTTGAAAAAAATTTCAGCTACCTTCGTTTAACAACCGATAAAGTTCATTGAAACAGAACTTTATCTTTGCATTGTGTGCAACCTGAAAAAAACCAATGAATAACGAACAAACTGCAATACGAACAACCTATTTCAGTATAATTGGAAATACTGCTTTAGCTTTGATAAAAGGACTTGCGGGATTTTTTGGGAATTCTTATGCTTTAATTGCAGATGCGATTGAATCGACAACTGATATTTTTGCTTCATTTTTAGTTTTATTAGGTTTTAAATATGCAAAACGACCAGCAGACGAAAACCATCCTTATGGACACGGAAAAATTGAACCATTAATTACATTTGGAGTAGTTGCTTTTCTTGTTGTTTCTGCAACTATAATCGCATATGAAAGTATCCAAAACATTCAAACACCTCATAAAATTCCAAAATCTTGGACTTTGATTGTGTTAGGTCTAATAATAGTTTGGAAAGAAATCTCATTTCAAATCGTAATTAAGAAAAGTAAACAAACGAATAGTTCTTCACTTAAAGCAGATGCTTGGCATCATAGAAGTGATGCAATAACTTCGATAATGGCATTTATCGGAATTTCAATAGCAATCATATTTGGAAAGGGTTATGAAACAGCAGATGATTGGGCAGCCTTATTCGCTTCTGCTTTTATTTTGTATAATAGCTACTTAATTTTAAGACCAGCTTTAGGCGAAGTTATGGACGAACAACTTTATGACCACCTAATAATTGAAATTCGAGAAAAATCTACCGAGGTACAAGGTGTTTTAGACACAGAGAAATGTTTTATCCGAAAATCTGGAATGAAATTTCACGTTGATTTACACGCAATTGTAAATAGTGAGATTTCGGTAAAATCGGGTCACGATATTGCTCATAAGTTAAAAGACTATTTAAGAAAAGAAATACCGAACTTAGGACACGTACTAATTCATATTGAACCGAATAAATAAAAAAAGGCAGCACACAACAAAGTATAATTAATGGCTGGTTCTGGCTTGCTTACGAAAATCCTCGCGGATTTTCGATTCAGTTTTTATTTGCTAAATTCCGTGCTTAAACCACGCCACTAATCATATACATAAACGTTAAACGAACCTCTCATAACTTTTTATTTAAAACATAAGCTAGCAACACCTGTGTTAACTATTGCAACCTTTCGACTGCGTTCAGAATAAACTTATCCTTTTAAAGTTTAGAAAAGTAAAGTTTGAGGTCAACTATAATTTA
>JBAQZZ010000274.1:0-7152 GCA_049791475.1 Flavobacteriaceae bacterium
AATTTATACTAATAATCAATATTAGTAAAAATCTATTCGTTATTTGAATTCAAGATAACAAAAATATTTATTTTTTAATTGTGAAGGTTTATAAAAAATGAAAAACTTCTTAACATATCTTTCAACAGCACCAGTAATTGCGTTTGCTTGGATCAGTTTTACGGCTGGTTTACTTATTGAAGTAAATCGTTTTTTTCCGGATCCGTTAGTTTTTTCTTTTTAATATTTCTTAAAACTCGATTTTTATGAAACTAAATCTCCTTTTGAACATACCAGTTTGAATAAAGTTTAGTATCCACTTAATATCCTTTTAGTAAAACAATATTTCGTATGAAGAAACATTCGTGTAGCTAATTTTAAATATTTACATATGCATAGCCTGTTTATATTTCGTTATAAAATCTTTACAAAAATCTTAAAAAAAATTTATGAAAAAATTTATGAAAAAATAATTTTTCTTCCATAATGGTTTTTTATTTTTGGCTTTTAAAAAAATTTTTTCTATCTTTAATTATAGAACGAAGAATATTAATTATGTTACACTTAAACTCTTAGACGATACGCAACAACTTCAATTCACTCTGATAAATTATATATACGTGGAACTCCGCGGGTCTAAAATTATGGATGAAATGAGATAAAAAGAAAGAAAGTAAAAAATTTAATTAAATTGATTTTAAAATATGGGATTACCATGGTATCGTGTTCACACAGTTGTTTTAAATGATCCTGGTCGTTTAATTGCCGTTCATTTAATGCATACATCTCTTGTTTCAGGCTGGGCAGGTTCAATGGCTTTTTATGAACTTGCAGTTTTTGATCCGTCAGATCCGGTTTTAAATCCAATGTGGCGTCAAGGTATGTTTGTACTACCTTTTATGACTCGTTTAGGTGTGTGTGATTCGTTGTAGCCAATAAAAGTATTACAAAATACTACAAAAAGCTGCGTACTTTTAGTATAACTACGGTCAAGCGGGGGTGAAATTCCCTTATATAAGATAAGTATATAATCCGGAGGATTAATATTTGGACTAGCAACCCGAAGAAATTCAATTAGCAAAGCCAAAGGACATTATAGCATGATATATTTCTTTAAGCATCTAGTTTATCAACACGAGTGTCGAAAGACAGATTTACAATCCTAAATTATAAATATGGATTATGGTCCAATCATTAATTTATGCCTATTAATGATCTTATCTAATGAGACCTATAGGTGTAATGGATATATCTAAACTATATATAATAGCTAACCGTGGAACGAAGTAAAATCTATTTATCTCCCTTGTGGGGTGGGGTGGCTTGTATATATATACTTAAGACCCTTATGATAAATTAGATTAAGGAAACCCTTAAGAAGCCAAAGCTATTTTGCAAGGTACAACAATGTCATTATTGAGAATTACCGGTGAAATAGATATGCAGACGTAAGGGGCGCTCAAATTACCTGATACAATAATTTTGATGAGCAATATTAGAATTAATATTAGCGATAATTAAATAATTAATTTATAGATAAAAAATCAGGGGTTAATGACAAGCTAACAAATTTGAGCAGGAGCCGGATGAGATGAAAGTCTCACGTCCGGATTTGAAGACGAGGAGAGGGTAAACCCAAACCTTAGTTTAACTACTCAATCTTGGGGTGGCTGGACTATTAGTGGTGAAACTGCAACAAATCCGGGTATTTGGAGTTACGAAGGTGTAGCTACATCACATATTGTTTTATCGGGGCTTCTTTTTGGTGCTGCAATATGGCACTGGGTAATGTGGGATTTAGAATTATTCCGTGATCCACGCTCAGGAAAACCTGCGTTAGACTTACCAAAAATTTTTGGTATTCATTTATTTTTATCTGGCTTATTATGTTTTGGCTTTGGTGCCTTTCATGTGACAGGTTTATTCGGTCCTGGTATTTGGGTATCTGATCCATATGGGTTAACAGGAAGCGTTATTCCTGTTGATCCTGCATGGGGGCCGGATGGATTTGATCCATACAATCCTGGCGGTGTAGCGTCTTAATGAAATGGGGCGCTAGAATTGGTAACAATTCTTAAGAAAACTTTGCTATATGCTGGGACCTTTTAAAGAAATTTTTAGCTACTAAAATAAATAAAATACTTAAGTAGTGGAAAAATGGAGAAACAATCAGCAGGAAACACATAGTCAAATTTAATAAATAAAAAAATTTTTTTTCTTTAAAAAAAGAGTTTTTTACTAATAAAACCTTTTTAAGTTTGTGGGTCTACGACCCAGTTTGTGGGTCTACGACCCAGTTTGTGGGTCTACGACCCAAACTAACAAAACCTACCAAATCGGAGATTTGTTGGTTTTTTAAGTAAAAATATGAACAAAAACTATAATTGTGGATCCTCAGAGACTATACGCAAAGCACCTTTTTTTAATTTTGATGATTTTTATAAATATGGGCATGCAAGTCATGTTCCTCGTATATCTGAAACCTTTTTAGAATGGTTTGTAGGTTTTTTTGAAGGTGATGGTTCTTTAGGTTTTTCCAATAAACGATATTATAATCGGTTACGTAATGGACAATCCTCTCTAGAACCTGTTTGTGAAAGATTATTTTTTAGTATTTGTCAAAAAGAAAGACGAATTATTGAAAAAATTGCTTATACTTTTGGTTTTGGGACAGTGTCTTGTTTAAAAAAAAATGGCAATAATTATTGGCGTTGGACATTAGATTCGAAAAAATCCATTGAAAATATTTCTTATCTTTTATCAGGTAATTTGATTCTTGAACAACGGCAAAAACAATTTTTAAAATTTATTGAAATAGGTCAACAAAAAAATATGTTTAACTTTCCCTTTAATAAAAACAAAAAATGGTCTTCTAGTATTAGTTTAACTAATGGTTGGCTTTCTGGGTTTATTGATGCTGAAGGGTGTTTTTACGCCGATTTTTCTATACCATTTATTTTAAAAAAAAATATTAATCAATTACCGCCAATGAAAAAAAATTGGTCTAAAGAAAACTATCAAATGTTTATTCAATTATCACAATATAAATTTCGTCTTCGCCAAAAATTCACTTTAACTCAAATTTCAACAGATGAAACAAATAAACTTTTTAAAAAAATTCTTTTTTTGTTTGAAGGTACATCTTTTTATATTTTTAAAAATACTAAAACTAAAAAATTAATTAATAATTCATATGTTCATGTTGAATTTTCGAGCTTATGTTCTCAAAAAATAATTATTGATTATTTATCTAATTATCCATTACAGACAATCAAAAATGTTTCTTTAAAAAGGTGGATAAGGGTTTATTTGCGTCGCAAAGAAGGTACTCATTTATCCCCCAAAGGAATAACACGTCTTTATCGATTAGTTAAAGCTATTAACACTCATTCAAAAACATTATATAATCAAAAATATATTAAAAAGAGGTTGAAAATATAGTCCGATTTTTATAAAACTTTTATAAACTTGCACCATATAGCCGCTGGAATTTTAGGTATTTTAGCTGGGTTATTTCATTTATGTGTTCGTCCACCACAACGTTTATACAACGGGTTACGTATGGGGAATATTGAAACAGTTCTGTCTAGTAGTATTGCAGCAGTTTTCTGGGCAGCTTTTGTTGTTGCGGGAACGATGTGGTATGGGTCTGCAACAACTCCAATCGAGTTATATGGACCAACTCGTTATCAATGGGATTTAGGTTTTTTTCAACAAGAAATTAATAACCGAGTACAAACAAGCCTTTCAAATGGGAAATCTTTATCAGAAGCATGGGCCCAAATTCCTGAAAAATTAGCTTTCTATGATTATATTGGTAATGTGCGACTTGTAACTATATAACATTAAGATATTAATGGAAAATAGGTTCAAATAGTTACTTAATTATTTGGATAGCTTAGCAATATTGGGTTCAATTCCCATGGTCAATCCAGTGACCTACCCTTTCAACCTTGATATCTTATAGATTATAAGAGAGTTAAAGCAAAAGGTTTTAAGGTAGATTTATATGGATCTTTTTCAGGAGTTAATAACTCCTAGATATTTAAGCTTGGAAATCTCGAATATAATAACGAAAGTTAGAGATCACTGTGCAGAACTGATTATACTGTTGCCTATAATCAGCTGGAAAATCATTCCTAATGATCTGCTTCCGAGTATTGTATCGTCCTAAGTAAATCAGGATATAATGCTAAGGAACAAGGAAAAATCTATTTATCTCCTATATGGTGGGAAAATATGGAATTATTCCAATTTCTTTATGATAAATAGAGTCAGGACATTGATAAGAAGCGAAAGCCAAAATGCAAGAAAAATGTGTTTTTGGATATGCAGACGTATCAATGGGTTAATAGAAATATACGATTTAAACCTTTTAAAATATGAGCGATTCAAATGAGTTAGCGTGGAATGAAATTGATTGGAATAAAATTCAACAACGAATATCCAGGATGCAAAGACGTATATATAATGCTAAAAAGAAAGAAAACAATGTGTTGATTCACAAATTACAAACTAAATTAATAAATAGTTTTGATGCTAGATTAATATCTGTTAGACAAGTTACAACCTTAAATAAAGGAAAATATACAAAGGGATATGATAAAAAAACATACACAAGGCCAAAAGAAAAAATTACTTTGGCACAAAACCTCACAATTGATGGAAAATCGGATTATATACGACGAGTCTTTATTCCTAAACCCGGAAAGAATGAAACCCGTCCACTAGGCATTCCCACTATTAAAGATCGAGCAAAACAAAATTTGGTAAAATTAGCACTTGAGCCCGAATGGGAAGCCATTTTTGAACCTGGATCATATGGATTCCGACCGGGAAGAAGCTGTCAGGATGCTATTGAAAACATCTTTACAAGTACTAGATCCAAACCGAAATATGTCTTAGATGCAGACATATCTAAATGCTTTGATCAAATTGATCACAATAAACTAATTGAAAAATTAAACACTACTCCACAAATTTCAAAGCAAATAAAAACTTGGTTACAGGCAGATGTAATGATAAATTTTGGTAACAGAAACAAAGTTGAATTAAATACGGGAGCGGGAACGCCACAAGGAGGAATAATTTCTCCCTTACTGGCAAATATTGCTTTACATGGGCTGGGAAACTATTTAAAAGATCAATATGTAAAATCAATATACTCCAATAAAAAACAAGGTAAAATTCAACGCGCAAAGGAACTAGGATATATTAGATACGCGGATGACTTCGTTATAATATGCAAAGACATTGAAGCTGTACATGAAGCAAAAATAAACTGCGAAATTTGGTTAAAAGGAATAGGATTAAAACTTAACGAAAACAAAACTCAAATTCTATCTACAACTCAAGGCTTTACCTTCCTTGGTTTTTATATCATATTAATCAAAAGAAACGAAAAATATCGATGTAAAATTCAGATATCCTCTCAAAATAAGAAACAATTAGTTTCTAAATGCGCACTCATACTTAATAAAAATAAAGCTTCTTCATCATTCATTCTTATTAAACAATTAGCACCTGTAATCATCGGTTGGGGAAATTACTTTAAATATTCGGAATGTTCAGAAGAATTTCAAACAATGGATCACAGAATATTTGGATTATTAAGGAGTTGGGTATTTAGGAGAAAAGCTCAAGGCCTAAATCGCACATCAATAAAAGAGAAATATTTTCCCTCAGATAGATTATATGTCTATCAAGGCGTAACACATAAGGATAACTGGGTATTAACAGGCAAATATAAAACTATTGATGGAAAAATTTTATCAAATTATTTACCAAAATTATCATGGATAAAAAGTGAAAAATTCGTCAAAGTAAAAAACATCGCATCAATTTACAATGGGGATCACATATACTGGAGCTTAAGACTTCAAAGATACAGCTTCTTCGGAAATAGGACAAAGAAATTAATTCGTTTACAAAAGGGAATTTGCGCTATTTGCAAGAATAAATTTATCCCAACAGACATAATTGCGATTGATCATATCATTCCATTAAGTAAAAAAGGATCAAATCGCATCCCGAATTTACAAGCAATTCACAAGACTTGTCATATTATAAAAACAAGAGCCGATCGTTCTCTTTCCAATTAGTAAAAATTGGACAATATTAACCGGGAGCTGGATGAGGTGAAAGTCTCACGTCCAGCTCTGAAGACGAGGGGAGGATAAATCCAAACCTTAGTTTAACAATCCTGCTAAAGGTGGTTTATTCCGTACAGGAGCTATGAATAGTGGAGATGGTATTGCAGTAGGCTGGTTAGGTCATGCTGTTTTCAAAGATAAAGATGGAAACGAACTATTTGTACGTCGTATGCCTACTTTCTTTGAAACATTCCCTGTTATTTTATTAGATAAAGATGGCGTTGTTCGTGCTGATGTTCCATTCCGTCGTGCGGAATCAAAATATAGTATTGAGCAGGTCGGTGTTTCCGTTACTTTTTATGGTGGTGAACTTGATGGAGTATCCTTTAGTAATCCCGCTACTGTTAAAAAATATGCTCGTCGATCACAATTAGGTGAAATTTTTGAATTTGATCGTTCAACGTTACAATCTGATGGCGTATTCCGTAGTAGTCCACGTGGATGGTTTACATTTGGACATTTAAGTTTTGCATTATTATTCTTTTTTGGTCATATTTGGCACGGTGCTCGTACAATCTTCCGTGATGTATTTGCTGGTATCGATGAAGGTATTGACGATCAAATTGAATTCGGTAGTTTCTTAAAACTAGGTGATACAACAAGTCGTCGTCAATCTGTATAAAAAATAAATTTAGTATTAATTTATAATGTAACGTTATTAATTTAGAATATGAATTAAAATTTAACAATTAACAATTATTTATATTTCTTTTTTATCAGCTTTCTGTTTCATAACTAGGAAGAAAGCGAGTTTTAGGTTAGCGATTTGAATCACGTGACTATCTAAATTAACAGTTTTTGTAGTGTAACACCACAAAAATTTATAATTTACTAACTTTGCACTTGTACCTTTATCGGGTCTAAGTGCAAAATTAGTAAAAATTTTACGCCTATAAAACCAATAAACTTTTTTTCATAAATGAAAAAAACTTTTTACAAAAAAGCTAATAAATTAGCTACGCCACCCAGAGCAAAATAAATTAGCATAGCTAATTTATTAGCTTTTTTAAAATAAAAAAGT
>JBAQZZ010000275.1:0-6595 GCA_049791475.1 Flavobacteriaceae bacterium
AGAGGCATTTCAAAAGTTAATTCTACACGTTCTGTGGTTAAATACGTTTGGTTTAACACGATACCTCGTTTTTCAATACAAAGCGACATCACATTACCAACAAAATCAGATTTAGTGATAATTGTGGCTTTTATATAGGGCTCCTCAACGCGATTTACAGTTGAAGGATCTGGTAAATCAGATGGATTATTTACTATAAAAGCGTCTTCAGGATTTTTATTAGTGTAGGCGTGATACGATACGTTTGGCACCGTTGTAATAACCGTCATATCAAACTCACGTTCTAGGCGTTCTTGAATAATTTCCATGTGAAGCATACCTAAAAACCCACAACGGAAACCAAAACCTAATGCTGCGGAACTTTCTGGAATAAATACCAACGAAGCATCGTTAAGTTGTAATTTTTCCATAGAGTTTCTAAGCTCTTCATAATCTTCAGTATCAACAGGATAAATACCTGCAAAAACCATAGGTTTTACATCCTCAAAACCTTCAACAATATTTGTAGTTGGTTTTGCAAAATCGGTAATGGTATCGCCTACTTTTACTTCTTTAGCCGTTTTAATTCCTGTAATTAAATAACCAACATCACCGGTTTTTACACTTTGTTTGGCAACTTGAGTCAGTTTTAAAGTACCAACCTCATCGGCATAATAATCATTATCTGTTGCAACAAATTTTATATGCTGACCTTTTTTAATTTCACCATTAAACACTCTAAAATAGGTTTCAATACCTCTAAATGTATTGTAAACCGAATCAAAAATTAAAGCTTGTAATGGAGCATTTGGGTCACCTTTTGGAGCAGGAACACGCTCTATAATCGCTTTTAAAATATTTTCGACACCAAAACCTGTTTTTCCACTGGCGTGAATGATCTCTTCTGGATTGCAACCTAGTAAATCTACAATATCATCCGTAACTTCTTCAGGGTTGGCACTTGGTAAATCAACTTTATTTAAAACAGGAATAATTTCCAAGTCGTTTTCTAAAGCTAAATATAAATTAGAAATGGTTTGTGCTTGTATACTTTGTGCTGCATCAACAATTAATAAAGCACCCTCGCAAGCAGCAATAGACCGCGATACTTCATAGGAGAAATCTACATGACCAGGTGTATCAATTAGGTTTAAAACATATTTTTCACCATCAAGCTCATAATCCATTTGGATGGCGTGCGATTTTATGGTAATACCACGTTCGCGCTCCAAATCCATACTGTCTAGTAATTGGGCTTGTTTTTCTCTGGCAGTAACCGATCCTGTAACATCCAACAAACGGTCGGCCAATGTGCTCTTACCGTGATCTATATGTGCAATGATGCAAAAATTTCTAATGTTCTTCATAAACGGAATCTTCTCTAAAAAAGATTGTGCAAAGATAGTTTAATTATTTAGCTATAAATAGAACTCATCTTGACTTTTTGTTTTTAACCGAATCTCGATAATTATCGGGAGAGATAAAATTTGTTCAGATGACACTATTTTTGAAAGTCATAGCATCGCTACGAATAAAAAACAGCTGAAATATGAGCGAATTTTTGACATTTTTTAGGAAATAGAAAAAGTGAAGATGAGTTCATAAACTAGTCCTGCCATTCTGCAATAAAATTAGTATATCAATAGGTTTATTTTAGAAGATTGCCTTTTAGTCCTCCCACTCAGCAATAAACAAATTGGTGTCTCGACCGCCACCGTTATTTCTGTTTGACGAAAATGCTAAATATTTACCATCGTTTGAAAATACAGGAAAAGCATCAAATGTTTCACCATGGGTTACACGCTCTAAATTTTTACCATCAATATCTATTAAATACAAGTTGAATGGGAAACCGCGTTCTGCTTCAAAATTAGAAGAAAAAAGAATCTTTTTACCTGAAGGATGAAAAAACGGACTCCAATTAGCATTTCCTAAATCGGTTAATTGGCGCAAATCACTACCGTCGGCATTACAAATGTAAAGCTCCATATCGGTGGGTTCAACTAAACCTTCAGCTAATAAATCTTTGTATTCTTTTATCTCTTTTTCGGTCTTAGGTCGAGAAGAGCGAAATATGATTTTTGTACCGTCTGGAGAAAAGAAAGCACCACCATCATAACCCAATTCATTTGTGATTTGTTTGACGTCGCTTCCATCAAGATTCATGGTGTAAAGCTCTAAATCGCCACTTCTGGTTGAGGTAAATACAATTTTATCACCTTTAGGAGATACGGTTGGTTCTGCATCATAGCCAACTTCATTAGTTAATTGGTTTACAATATTACCTTCTAAATCGGCTACAAAAATGTCAAATGTGTCATAAACAGGCCAAATGTATTTTCCGTTTTTACGAAGCGGTGTGTCTGGACATTTTTCATCACCCAAATGTGTTGAGGCATAAATAATATGTTTGTTGTCTGGTAAAAAATAAGAGCAAGTGGTTCGCCCTTTACCTGTTGAAACCATTGGAGGAACCTTATCCTTAAACGTTTCATCAATATTCATCAAAAACATTTGATCGCAATTAACGTTCCAGTTTTTGTTGTTAGATTGAAAGATGATTTGCTTATCATCAAAACTCCAATAAGCCTCGGCGTTATCACCGCCAAAAGTAATTTGACGGATAGACTTGAAATGACTCTCTTCAGGATAAATTAACGTATCTTTTTCAACCTCGGTACTCGTAACTTTAGTAGTTTTAGTTTCATTTTTACAATTAAAAAGTAAAACTGTTAAAGCCAAAATGTAAATATATTTCATAATAATAATTAGCTAAATTTGTGTAAAATTAATATTTAAGAAAATGAAATACAGTATAGTTCTCCTTTTTTTATTGTTTTTAGCATCTTGCAAGTCAGAAGTTGGCAAATCTGTTTCAATAGAAGAAGATGTTACGTTTTTATCTGATGATGCTTTGGAAGGCAGACAGACCGGAACAGCAGGCGAGTTACAGGCCGCTGATTATATTGCAAACCGATTTAAAAGTTTGGGAACACAGCCAAAAGGAACCAATGATTATTTTCAAAAGTTTTCATTTAAACCAAAAACTAATCCGCATCAAAAAGTAAATTATACCATAAAAGAGGGCGATAGTGTTATTACAGGAACCAACGTTATTGCGTTTTTAGATAACAAAGCAGAAAACACTATTGTTATTGGCGCACATTACGATCATTTAGGCTATGGTGCCGAGGGTTCTTTACACCGAGGTGAAAGAGCTATACACAATGGCGCAGACGATAATGCCAGCGGCGTTTCAGTGATGTTAAATCTTGCTGAAAAGTTAAAAAATAAAAACAGCAGTAACAATTATTTATTCATTGCTTTTTCTGGTGAAGAAATGGGATTATTAGGTTCTAATTATTTTGTAAAGAACGCCACCATTGATACTAAAAAGGTAAACTATATGGTAAATATGGATATGGTTGGACGCTTAAAAGCAGATAGCACTTTGGCTGTTTATGGCGTAGGAACTTCGCCTATATTAAAACAAACTTTAAAAGCGCATAACGCTAATTTTAAACTCATTCAAAAAGAATCGGGTATTGGCCCGAGTGATCATACGTCATTTTATAATGCCGATATTCCTGTGTTACATTTTTTTACGGGTCAGCATGAAGACTATCATAAACCAAGTGACGACTTTGAAAAACTAAATTACCAAGGCATGCAAACCATTTCAAATTATATTTTTGAAGTGATCTCAGATTTAGATAACAATGGTAAATTACCATTTAGAAAAACTAAAAACGAAAGTGAAGATGTGCCACGTTTTAAAGTTGGTTTAGGCGTTATCCCAGATTATATGTTTGATGGAAAAGGCATGCGAATAGATGGCATTAGCGAAGATAGACCGGCCCAAAAAGCGGGTTTACAAAAAGGCGATATTGTTGTAAAATTAGGCGATAGCGCAGTTGTAGATATGATGAGTTATATGAAGGTTTTAGCAACTTTTGAAAAAGGGAATACAACAAAAGTAATGGTTGAAAGAGACGGTAAAATGATTGAAGCAGATATTGAATTTTAAAAACTAATGATGCTTAAAACCAAGCAAGATTTTATCAACAAAATACATTTGATTATTTCCCTTTTAATCGTTGTTCCGGTGTCTTTTGTTTATGGTTTTATTCCTGATTCGAAATTCGATATTCATTTAAATACCATTGACGAGCTTAATTTTTTTAAAGCCATTATGGGCTTGTATTTAGGATTCTCAATACTTTGGGTTTTAGGTGTTTTTAAAGCAAATTATTTAAAGCTAGCTATAGTTTCTAATATGATATTTATGTTGGGTTTAGGTTTTGGTAGAGTATTAAGTTTCATACTTGACGGCACACCAACTTTTGGTTATCTTTTTGGTACTTTTGCTGAATTATTTTTAGGCTTTTACGGCGCTTGGTTAATAACCCGAAATAAGAACACCACAAATCCCCAGGCCAATTAAAGCATTAACAGCAGCAACAATAATAAAAAGGTTTGATTTTTGCTTGTTTTTATCTCTTAAGGAAATTCCAATAATCAATAAAATTAAGGGTACTCCAAAAGCTAGAAAAAGTAATAAAAAATTTCTTGAAACCGACTATCCTCGGAGGCAGAGCCATAGAGGTATTTCGCCGGTTTCATTTTGGCCTCGGGGCCAAAAACCGAAATTTTATATTTTGCCCCACCCGGAATTGCGAAAAGGCAATTCCGACCTCCCCGAAGGGGATGTGAATTCGGAAACTCCGAGGCAGAGCCATCGGGGAATTATTTAGATTAAAAGAATAATCCATTCCCAACCACTTCCTTCTAAAAATAAGCTTAGGGTTTGTTAACCGTTTTTTTTATCAACTCTATCACAACTTTCAGATAGTTGTGCCGAAAAACAAAACAATTAAAAATACCAATCTGTATAATGGTGTTGGGTGGCGTAATAACCCATTGCCTAGATTCATTCCAAAAACAGATGCCGTTTCTTTTCCATAAGTGAATTCATTTGTTCCAGACAAAAAAACAAGCCATACGACCTATAAAAATTCATGTAATAATAGGAAACACAAATAAATCCGCAGATAATTTATTTTCGCCGATGTGCTTTTTAGCAAGTTCAACATCCCATAAGCCACCAAATAATCCACCTATAATAGTTTTTGTATTAACGTGAATTCGACATAAGATTAAATTCATTACATTGAAAACAAGGTGTTTACGGTTGGTTATCCCCTTGAGGGGATTATAGGGGTGTAAATCCCCTTGAGCATTGGCGAGAAACAAAATGTATTTTGTTTTGAAGCTACCGAGCGAAGCCCATGGGGTGTAATCCGTTTCAAAAACACCTCCCTAACCCTCCTCAAGGAGGGAATACACTCTATAAAGTTATATAATCGCTCCCAATATTTATCTCGAACTCACGTTATTAAGCAGATGAATGAGGTTTTGTTTAGAGAATTCAACTATAGGATTTTCTAAAAACCCACTATTGATGCTGTAAGCAAATAACGGAGGCTCAAGAGGGATTGCAAAGGCTGAATTTTTTATGCTAACTTTGTTATCTAAAGGATATTCAGCTTATGAAAGTTATAGCATCAATAATGGTTTTTGTTTTAGGAACAGTTACCGCTACAGCTCAGATAAGCAATGTCTCAGAAAAATTTGCCTTACCAAATAACTTAAATGAATCTTCTGGAGCCATTTTTTTTAATAACAAATTAATTACCCATAATGATTCTGGCGGAGAAAATAAGCTTTTTGAATTAGATACTATTTCGGGATTAGTAACAAGAACCGTTACTATTTCAAATGCTACAAATGTAGATTGGGAAGATATTACTCAAGACAACACCAATATTTATATTGGCGATATAGGGAACAATAATGGTAATAGAACAGATTTAAAGATTTATAAAATTAATAAAACGGATTTTTTAAATACTGCCAGCATAATAGCAGAAACGATTACACTGAGTTATGCTGCTCAAACAGATTTCACGGCTAACCCGAATAATACCGAATGGGATTCTGAAGCACTTGTTTCTTTCGATGAAACAAACTTGTTATTGTTTAGCAAGAATTGGGTTGATGGTATAACAAAAGCTTATTTAATCCCTAAAGCAAAAGGCACTTATAGCATATCAGAAGAAGCATCAACTTTAAATAGCGGTGGATTAATTTCTGGAGGCACTTTTAACCCATTAACAGGAAAACTTTATCTAGTAGGCTATACATCTACCTTACAACCTTTTGTTTGGGTTAGCGAAAGTTTTAGTGGCAATGATATTTTTTCTGGAACAAACACACAAACCTCTCTTACCCCATTATTTGGTTTGGAACAAACGGAAGCCATTACATTTGTTAATGAAAACAGGTATTTTATTACGTCGGAATCATTTTCGCAAACAATTGGCTCTTTTACTATATCAGATTATGCTAAATTAATGTCATTTTCAACTAATGATGTTACTCTGTCTTCTCAAACTATTACTACAGAAAATGATATTTTATTGTATCCAAATCCAGTCGATACATTTCTATATGTAAAAACTAAAAACGTGGATTCTATTGAAATATATGACACTAAATCAGTTCAACTCTATAAAGGAAATAATAGGAGCGTTGATATGAGTGCATTCAGTAAAGG
>JBAQZZ010000276.1:0-11923 GCA_049791475.1 Flavobacteriaceae bacterium
TCCACAAAATAAATACTATCGGCATGATTAAAAATAATTTGCTCGTATAAATCTTTTGCTTTTTCAGGTTCGTTAAAATAGTTTTCAAAAAGTATGGCTAACTTAAAATAAGCATCATCAATTAAAATACCATCTCTATAATTTGCAATAATAGACTCGTAATTAGCTTGTGCTTTTTCAAATTGCTTTTTGTTTTCAAATAATTGGGCTTGTTTATATAAAGCTTGGGCAACAATAGGTTCTGTTTTATGATCTTCCAAAATGTTGTTTAACAAATTAATAGCTTCATCATTTCTATTTTGAAATGCTAATAAATCTGCTTTTGCGTATAATTTTAATGCTGTTTGAAGCGAGTCTTCGTATTTGTTATCTGAAATCAACAACTTCAAATCTAATGCGTCATTGGCAATAAGTTGCGATGTTGATGCTTTTAAAATTTTAAGTTGAGACTCTGCCCATTTAAAATCACCTTTGTAATAACTAGCTTTTGCCACTTTATAGCGTGCATCTTGCGAAATGGTACTATTCTTTAAATTACGTTGAATTTGGGTGTAATAAATTAAAGCTTGATTAAATTTTTCTTGTAATACTAAAATATCTCCCAACTCTAATTTTACCTCTGCTTTTTGTAACTCGGTTAATGGTAATTGTAAAGTATCTTCCAAAAATGCTGTAGCCTTATCGGTTTCATTCATGTAAAAAGCTAAAAAATGAGCATATGAGATTTGAAGATTTAAAGTTTGAGAAAATTTACCAAACGCCTTAAATAATTCTAAATATTTTGAATTAATACTGCTATAATTTTCTTTTAATCCCTCTTTAATTTCTAATTGCAGTATTTTATAATGTGCATTTAGTAAGTTGTCTAATTCTTGGGCTGTTTCAATTATAAATGTATAAATTTCTTTAGCCGTTTCGTTATCGTTTTCATTTGATGCGATATCTGCTAAATTTTCTATTCTATTTAAACTTTCAGGTTGTCTTCTAAAAATAGCTTTTTCTTGAACAAATGCTTTTTTAAAATCTTTTTGCTGAATAAATAACCAACTCAACATTTCATTCCAAAGTAAATTTGGCTCTTGCTGAATCTTTTTAATTAAAATTTTTCGTAGGATAATATTATTTTCATTTTCGCTATTCTCCCTTATAAAATCATTAATATACCGCTTAATGGTACCAATTGAAATAGGATTAAATTCTGCAAAATTAATATATCCAGTAAACATTTTTTCTATATCGCCTTGCTCACCATATAATTGCGCTAGTTGAAGATTGAAGTTAAAATCGGGTTTAAGTTTCATGGCTTTTTCATAGGAAATAACAGCCTCATCTAAAAGCGAATGATTTTGAAAACTTCTTGCTACAGCAAACACATTGTTTGGGTTTATATCTATCCCAGCAATGGCTTTATTGTAGTTTATATTTGCATTTTCAATATCATTTTTTAACTGATAATTATACCCAATTTCTACTAGAAACGAAGGATAATTAACCCGCTTAATCAACTCTAATAAAAAAGCTTCGGCTTCATCATATTGTTCTAACTGCTGGTGCGTTACAACAATTTGATCTATATAAGAGAGATTGGATGGTGCTTTTGTGTATAACTTTTTGTATTCAAACAATGCTTTTTCAAAATGGCCGTTTTTAAAATATTCTTTAGCAACAATATCCTCTTGCGCAAACCCATTTGCGGTAATTAAAAGAAATAAAACTAAAAGAAATCTCATCCTGTAAATATAACAATTGTGAGTTTTAGATGTTGTGAATATTATGATAAAAAAAATGCCCGAATAAAATTCGGGCACAAACCAACCAAAATAAATTTACCATTAACTTACCGTTAATTTAAAAAAACATTGTAATACTCGATTGGGGACAGTCGTAATTTTTTCGCAGAAACGAAAAAGACTATTTAGTGAACCTTGATATTACTTATCTTGGTATTTTATTGAATACAATTAACTACTTATTTACTAACGATAGCAGTAGTATTACTTTCAGATTTAGATATTTCGAAATCGGAAAATAAAACTTTACTAGCGAAGAAAATTATTGCAATTAAAAGTAAAATGCGTTTAACATTTTTCATGGTAGGTTAAGATTACTAGATTTAGTTATGCTAAACTGAAAAATATATTTTAAAATCCAAAAGAAATAAAGATAAAATCGTTAAACAGCCTGTTAAAATTACACTTAATCGATTTTAAAACAAAAAAACTTACAAATTTGTAGGTTTTTATTTTCAATTTATCTTTTGACAAATTTAATCTATCATACTAAATCCTGTGTAAGATTGAAGTACTTCTGGAATAACAATTCCTGCTTCCGTTTGGTAATTTTCTAGAATACCTGCAAGCACTCTTGGTAATGCTAAAGCACTTCCATTTAACGTATGTGCTAATTCATTTTTACCATCACTATTCTTAAAACGTAATTTTAAACGATTGGCTTGAAAGGTTTCAAAATTTGACACTGATGAAATTTCTAACCATCGATCTTGTGCTGTAGAAAATACTTCGAAATCATAAGTTAATGCTGATGCAAATGACGTATCACCACCGCATAATCTTAAAATTCTATAAGGCAATTTTAGTTCTTTTAAAATGGCTTTTACATGTTCAACCATACCATCTAAAGCCTCATAAGATTTACTGGGATGCTCAACTCTAATAATTTCTACTTTATCAAATTGATGCAATCTATTTAAGCCTCTTACATGTGCGCCGTAACTTCCTGCTTCTCGTCTAAAGCAAGGTGTGTAACCTGTAATACCAATTGGCAAATCGCTCTCGTTAAGCAAAGTATCTCTAAAAATATTAGTTCCAGGAACCTCAGCAGTTGGTATTAAATACAAATTGTCTTCAGTTACATGGTACATTTGACCTTCTTTATCTGGCAATTGACCGGTTCCTGTTGCAGAAGCTTCGTTTACCATAAGTGGTAATTGATATTCGGTGTAACCTGCTGCTGTATTTTTATCTAAAAAATAAGCAATTAACGCCCGTTGTAATTTTGCACCTTTCCCTTTATAAACCGGAAAACCTGCACCCGTAATTTTATTACCGAGTTCGAAATCTATGATATCATATTTTTTTGCTAGTTCCCAATGAGGTAACGCATTTTTATGTAAAACTGGAATATCTCCTTCTTTAAAAACTTCTTCATTATCTTCTTCAGAATTTCCTTTTGGCACCAACTCATTAGGAACATTAGGGATTTTATATAGCAATTCTGTTAACCCTTCAATAGTTTCATTAAGTTTTTCGGTTAATTCTTTAGATGTTTCTTTTAGTTCTCCAGTTTTTTCTTTTAAAAGATTGGCTTTTTGTGCTTCGCCAGATTTATATAAATTCCCTATGTCTTTGGACAAGCTATTTGATTCTGCTAAGGTATTATCAAGCTCTGTTTGAATACGCTTCCGGTCTTCATCAAGGGCAATAACATCATTAATCATAGCCGTTGCATCAATATTTCTTTTTTCTAATCGTGCAATCACCAAATCTTTGTTCTCTCTAATAAAAGGTACTTGTAACATCTGTTAAAAATTTAAGGGACAAATTTAGGGAATTGCGAAGATAGTAAAGCACTATTTTGAAGGTAAAATCCAATTACTATGTTTAAAAACATTCCACTCCACGTTTGCTAAATCTACTTCTGGGTTTATTAACTGTTTATATGGTTTGCCATTTACACTCAGTTTGCAATCAATAAAAACTGCGATATCTTCACCTTTAGCTTGAAACTCCTTTTTTAAATGTTGCGAAAATTGCCAAATTACATCGGGTTTAGAGGTTGCTAATCGTTGTTGCTTTTTAGTCAAATAGTCTTCTAATTTAACATAAGTTTTTGCCCCAGTATCCTTATTTTCAACTCTGTAAATTGCGTAACCACTTTTTACCCTAAGCATCATACGCCATGATAAACGATGCCCTTCTTCTGTCCAAAGTACATCGTCTTCAATAAAATGATGACGCATTGGCAAGCCAATTTGGATTAAAAAATAAATTGAAAAAAGTGCAATTAAAGGTGTTTTATAATTCGGAATAATAACTTCTTCGGCGTTATAAAACGGTTTCTTTTTTAAAAATAACTTTTGAATCGTTTCTGGCTGAAAAAAGAACAAAGTAAACGCCAATGATAAATATGGGAAAATCCCAATTTGAAAAATGACTGAATTAAACAAATGAAAAAATATAGAAATAAAAAATATATACTTTCTAGTCGGTTTAAATAATAATAAAGGGATAACCAACCCATCAAATAAAATACCACCGTAAGCTAGAATATAATGCAACCATTTTTGTTGTAACAAATCACCAACTAAAATATAGTTTTGCTTGCCTTTCATTAATAATTCTATAACCGTAGTATCCAACCAATCAGGATAAATTTTAGCTCCCGAGGCATACGTGTAAACAATGAAAAGCTGAATTACAAAAACCAATTTGCACCAATTAGGCATTGAGTAGCTTTTTATATTTGGTTTTAGTTTAGCATCAATTGAAGCATACTTATGAGCGGGTAGAAAAACCATTATAAAACTTAAAAGCATCAATAAATAATAATGATTATTATATGACGCTTTTTGCATTAAGTACGTAGCAGACCACATAATTGTAAAACAAAACATGCTAAATCTATACTTATAACCCAGCATAATAAAAAGCGCAAAAATGCTCATTATAGCGTAATAGAAGTACATCCCATTTCCTGATATTGGTTGCAAAAAATCTAAACCAATAAAATTAAATGTAAATTTTGGGTCAATTAAAGTCATTTTTACCCAACCTGTAAGTATTGCGCCAACAGATTCTAAAAAACAAAGTAGCCCGAAAATAATCCGAAAAACTATTAATGCAGAATTATCAATATGTTTAAACAACCATTTGTTAAGCATGGTAATTTGCTATGTAATCTAATGCCCTTTCTTTGTCTTTTTGCAATTGAGTTTTTAAAGCTTCTAACGATTCAAATTTTTGCTCATCTCGAATACGTTCTAATAAATGTATTTGAAGTTTTCTATTATAAATATCTTTATTTAAATCAAAAAAATGAACTTCAATAGTTTCTTTCTCGCCATTAACCGTTGGGTTTACACCTATATTCATCATTCCAAAATATAGTTTGTCGTTTATTTTAGCATTCACGATGTAAGATCCTCGTTTTGGAATTAGTTTATAATCTTCTTTAATAAGAATATTCGCCGTTGGATAATCTATTTTTTTGCCTAAACCTTTTCCTTTTACAACGGTGCCATTTAGCATAAAATGGTAGCCTAAAAAACTATTTGCTTTGGCAATATCGCCTTCATTTAAGGCCTTTCGTATTTTGGTAGAACTTACCGCAACATCATCAATATCTTCAACCGAAATTTCTTCAACTTCAAAACCATACATGATACCAAAGTTTTTTAAATCGTTAATATCGGCATTTCTATTTCTTCCAAACCTGTGGTCGTAACCAATTATTACTTTTTTGGCATTTAGGGTATCTACTAATATTTGCTTAACAAAATCTTTGGCAGAAAGTCGAGAAAAAGTTTTAGTGAATTTTTTAATGAGTAAGTAATCTAAGCCCAAATCGTCTAAAATGTGGCTACGTTCATCAATAGTATTTATCAATTTAATATTAGAATCTTTTTGAAGAACCATTCGTGGATGCGGAAAGAAAGTGAGAATTACAGATTTTAAATGGTCTGATTTCCCAGTATTCATCAAGCGTTTGATGATTTTTTGATGCCCAATATGAACACCATCAAAAGTACCAATGGTAACAACTGTTGGGGCTATAGATTTGTAAGCTTCAATGTTTTCTACCTCACTCATAAAAGCACTAAATTGTTGTTTTAATTAAAAAAAACTAAATTTGTTATTAATGAAATTACCCCAGAATATTACTTTATGAAAGCAAAGCTACATTATGTTTTAGCAACTACCATATTTTTAATTACATTTTCATTATTTGGGCAAAATAATTTTTTTGCCAAAGTTGAAAACAAAAATGCTACTCAGAAATCTAAAATAGCTGCAAATAATGCTGATAAAATACTAACTTTTCAGTTTGACTACAAGGCCCTATCAAATGCGTTATCAAATACTTCCAATAAATCTAGTGATTCAAAAACATCAAGTATTCTATTAAATTTTCCAAATATTGAAGGAAAACTTGAAGCTTATAGAATTGAAGAAGCATCTGTTTTTCATCCAGATTTACAAGCTAAATACCCTGAAATTAAATCTTATATTGGTTATGGAATAGACTCAGCAACCGCGTATTTAAGGTTCAGTTTATCACCATATAAAGGGTTGTCTGGAATTGTTTTAGGAAAAGAAAAAACGCTTCTTTTTGAACCAAATTCAGAAAATTTAAGTCAAATCAACATATTAACTAAATCAAATATTGAAAAAGGTGAAGGTTTTAAATGTTTAACTGAAGACAGCGCATTAAAAAACACCTTAAAATCAAATTTAGGTTTAAAAGATGTTGATGATAGCCTAAAAAAAACGTATCGATTGGCATTATCTGTTACTGGCGAATATTCAGATTTTCATGGCGGTTCATTGCCTTCAATTAATGCCGCTATCGCAGCGACTTTAACAAACGTAAATGCTGTTTTTGAAAACGATTTTAATGTCTCGTTACAATTAATAGCAAACAATAACAATGTCATTTTTTTAGATTCTGGAACAGACCCATATTCTGGTTTATCAAATTATAATTCTGAATTACAAACCACATTAGATGGCGTTATAATGAGCAACAATTATGATGTTGGGCACTTATTAGCGGCAAATGGATTTGATGGTAATGCAGGTTGCGTAGGCTGTGTATGTGTTAATGGAATTAAAGGTAGTGGCTATACCTCTGATAATAACCCTGGCGGTTTTAATTTTGATATCGATTTAGTAGCTCACGAATTTGGACATCAATTTGGAGCAAATCATACTTGGACACATGATGGTAATGAAGGCGAAAATGTACAAATGGAACCAGGAAGTGGTTCAACCATTATGGGTTATGCGGGAATTACGGGTTCTACAAACGTTCAAATAAATAGTGATCCTTACTTTCATGCTATTTCAATTGAGCAAGTAACCAGTTATATTAAAAGCACCTCTTGTGCATCCCTAATTAATACTGGAAATACTACCCCAACTGTAAATGCTGGCAGTAATTTAACACTACCTATTGGCACGCCTTTTAAATTAATTGGAACTGGAAGTGATACAAATGGTGATGTGATTACCTATTGCTGGGAACAAATTGATGAGAATAATGCTTTAACAACTTATCCAAATCCTAATTCATCCGATTCAAACTCTGTTTTATTTAGGTCATATCCACCAACAACCAATACAATTAGATACTTTCCTAATCTCTCAGATTTAAAATTTGGAGTTAATGCTACGCAGTGGGAAAAGGTTCCAAATACTAACAGAACAGCTGATTTCAGATTAACTGTAAGAGATAATAAAGCTGGTGGAGCAAATAATAAACATGATGATATGCGAGTTACTTTCGATGCTGCATATGGGCCTTTTGAAATAACTTCTCAAAACACCTCTGATATTTTATGGTTAAGCGGAACAAACGAAACGATTACATGGAATGTAAATAACACCAATAACTTATCTGGGGCTTCGAATGTTAATATTTTACTATCTACAGACGGTGGAGTAACCTATAACCCCTTAATAAATA
Organism: Flavobacteriaceae bacterium; assembly: GCA_049791475.1. Taxonomy (GTDB): domain Bacteria; phylum Bacteroidota; class Bacteroidia; order Flavobacteriales; family Flavobacteriaceae; genus CAXBID01. Next base: position 7,705 of record JBAQZZ010000276.1, read on the forward strand.
ATATTCCGAATAATGGAAGTTATACACTCACCGTTCCAAATACACCAGCGCCAAATTGTAGACTAATGATTGAGGCTACAAATAACAATTTTTTTGCTATAAACTCTGAAGATTTTGCAATAGATTATGATTTAAGCACCAGTTGTGCCCAATACAATTCTGCAACAAATTTAGGAATTGCTATCACAGATAATGGTAGTGCTTTTACTCAAAGTCATATTATAAATGTTCCAACTGCCTCTACTATTTCTGATATCAATATTGGTGTTAATATCACACATCCGTTCATCGGTGATTTAGCAGTGGCTTTATTGAGCCCAAATGGGACACAAATTTTATTAAAATCGCCGAGTGATTGTGATGAAGAAGATAACTTAATTGGAACTTTTAACGATAATGGAATAACTTACAATTGCTCTAATTCTGGAGCAAACATAAGCTCGAAATCTTTAAGGGGATTACTTGCTAGTTTTAATGGTGAAAACACTTCAGGTGATTGGACTATTCGTTTAGGTGATTTTGGTGGTGGAGATTCAGGAACTTTAAACTCTTGGTTTATTGAAATTTGTGAAACCACTGAAACTATTTTAACAAATGAACAAGAGGGACCTAAATTTGTTGATTTTCCTAGGTTTTCTCTTTACCCTAACCCAAATAATGGTCAATTTAAAGTTCAATTATCAACTGATTCAAACACTATTACAATAGACGTTTTTGATATTCGTGGACGCTTTATTTATAGCAACACGTATAATGATTCAAATGGTGATTTTGATGAAGATATAAATTTGAATTTCATACAATCTGGCATGTATATTTTAAATATAAATGATGGAAGCAGAAAAGCTATAAAAAAGATTATTATTGAATAATTTAAAATCTTTTATTTCCCATTAAAGGTATTCATTGTATTATTTACTCCAGCAAGACCAAAAGATTTTATAAGCTCTACAGATTTGTTTAAGCGTTCTTTTAGATTTTTATTTTCTTCATCTGTCCATTCGCCTAAAACATAATCAATTTGTTTTCCTTTATTAAAAGCATCACTTATTCCAAATCTAAAACGGTTGTATGATGTCGTATTTAGTTTCTCTTGAATATCTTTTAAACCGTTATGTCCGCCATCACTACCTTTCGTTTTTAATCGAATACTCCCAAATGATAAGTTTAAATCATCTGTGACAACAAGTACGTTTTGTAAAGGAATTTTTTCTTTTGTTAACCAATACAAAACCGCTTTACCACTTAAATTCATATAGGTGTTTGGTTTTAAAAAAATAAACGTTCTTCCTTTTAATTTATATGTAGTAAGATCACCAAGTTTTTGAGTTTCAAAAGTTAGATTTTCTTCATTTGCAAAATAATCTAAAATTTTAAAGCCAATATTATGACGTGTATTCGCATATTTTTCTCCAATGTTTCCTAAACCAACTATTAAGTACTTTTTCATAGAATCTCGTTCTTCAATATGCGTTTTTTTCTTAAATAATTTCAGTAAAAATTGACACATAAAAAAGATTATTTTTGTAAAAATAAAGAATTTATCAGAGCTAACTATTTTTTAGTAGATTATAGAAATCTATCTATTTCATTTTTTACCTATTTGCTCAAATTAAAATTCTATTTTTTTTAGATTCCCGATTTCTCGGGAATGACAATTTCAACTGAAACCTCAGACAAAATTCCGAGGAGCTTATCTTAAATAAAAAAGCATCCTGAATAAACAGAATGCTTTTAATATTTAGTTGAGAATATGTTCTATTCTTGAGTAGCCTCTGCCGCTGGTGCATCTGCTCCTGCTGCTTCTGCTCCTTCAGTTCCTTCTTCTCCTTCAATTTCTTCTTCATCTTCCTCATCAACAATAGCAGTTCTAGCCGTTTTAATTTGGCAAACCACAGTATTGTCTGAATGTAAGAACGTGTAATTTTCTTTAGGCAACTCACCAACTGCAACTTTATCTCCAATTTTTAGAGGTGTAATATCTATCTCTATAAAATCTGGTAAGTTTGCAGGAAGTGCTTTAATACGAAGTTTTCTGTTGTTTCTTCTTAATACACCACCATTTTTAACACCTTTAGAGTTTCCTACTAAATTAACAGGAATATCTAAAGCAATTTCTTTCTCTTCAAATAATTGATAGAAATCTACGTGTAAAATTCTGTCTGTTACTGGGTGAAATTGAATGTCTTGAAGTACTGCGTTTAAAGTTTCGCCTGTACTTAAATTAATCACAACTGTATGCGCATTAGGCGTGTATACTAGTTTAGAGAATGCTAATTCAGGTGCTGCGAAATGCACTGGTTTATCTCCTCCGTATAATACGCAAGGAACCTGACCAGCATTACGTAAGGCTTTTGTTGCTTTTTTGCCCACGCTTTCTCTTTGAGATCCGTCGATTGTAATTGATTTCATAATTATTATTTATTGTTATTTAATTGTATTATGTAAACTCATTAAATATAGATTTTTAAGTAATTGGGAAATCTATAATTCTCCTCGTTTTCATTTTTGTCTATTTATATAATTTAATTAATATTCTATTTTGGGTGATTTACATCACAAATTTTGAACTTATTGATTGATTATTATGTACTTTATCCATAACCTCAGCAAATAAATTTGCGCAACTTAATACTTTAATTTTATCACTTAAAAGTTTTATTGGTATAGAGTCTGTAACAATAAGTTCTTCTAATTTTGAGTTATTTAATTTTTCATAGGCTTTACCTGATAAAATAGGGTGCGTACAAATGGCTCTAACGCTTAATGCACCGCGTTCCATCATTAAATCTGCAGCTTTTGTTAAGGTTCCTGCCGTGTCAACCATATCATCTACCAAAACCACATTTTTTCCTTCTACATTACCAATAAGTTCCATGTGAGAGATCACATTGGCTTTAGCGCGTTGCTTATAGCAAATTACAACATCACTTTGTAATGCTTTTGAATAGGCATATGCTCTTTTAGAACCTCCCATATCGGGTGATGCTATGGTTAGATTATCAAGATTTAAACTTTTCAAATAAGGGAGAAAAATTGTAGAAGCAAATAAATGATCTACCGGTTTTTCAAAAAATCCTTGAATTTGGTCTGCGTGCAAATCCATTGTAATTATTCTGGTAGCACCTGCTGCTTCCAACATTTTAGCAACCAATTTTGCCGCAATTGGCACTCTTGGTTTATCTTTTCTATCTTGTCTTGCCCATCCAAAATAAGGTAACACTGCCGTTACGTGTCTTGCAGATGCACGTTTTGCAGCATCTATCATTAACAACATTTCCATTAAATTTTCTGGACCAGGGTTGGTTGAACCGATTATGAAAATTCTAGTCCCACGAATAGATTCCTCATAAGAAGGTTGAAACTCGCCATCGCTATATGTAGAGGTAATTACATTGCCCAAATCAGTACCAAAAGCTTTAGCAATTTTTTCACCGAGCACCTTACTTTGAGTACATGCAAAAATTTTAGCTTCTGTAATCACAATTGGCATAGTTAACTAGTTGTTTTTTAGCGCAAAACAGCGCCTTATTTTAAACGAGGTGCAAATTTATACATTTATTTTAACCTAAAAAGTATATTGACTAATATTTTTATGCTTAATATCGAAAAAAACTATATTTTTGTTGTCTCATTTTTGCTCAAGTGGCGGAATTGGTAGACGCGCCGGATTCAAAATCCAAAAATTTGAGAAGGAAAAAAGTATGCCGAAGTGGTGGAATTGGTAGACACGATGGATTCAAAATCCATTGCTCACAAGGCTTGCGGGTTCGATTCCCGCCTTCGGTACTAAAAAAGCTGAGATGAAAATCTCGGCTTTTTTTATGACTTGGTACAACATAGGTACAACATTTTGTTATTTTGAAGACAACATTCTTATTGATATTAAATCGTTTCATTTGTCATTTATCTTTATGAATTACCAAATAGGATAATAGATTCTGCCAAATCACAACCTTTTTTCTTCGGAAGGTAGTTTATTATCATACAATATACCCGCAATTTAAACTCGTAAAATACTTCCATCAAAAGACTACGGCATAAAGCCAATGCTTACGCCCCTGCTCATTTATTCCGTTTCCTTTTGAGCCAAGATTTTATCTTCCGTTTGGTTTCTGCTCAAATATTGTTTAATCAAAAATTTGAGTATTATGACAACAAAAGCGAGTACCACAAAGAAGCGCAGTAGAGCGAAATCTACTGCCAAGAAAGAAGTAAA
>JBAQZZ010000277.1:0-2825 GCA_049791475.1 Flavobacteriaceae bacterium
AAATAAAAAGTAATAAAATAAAACAAGAATGCAATAACAAGAAGCAAATAGGTATTAAAATCATCATCATCGGAAAATACAATGGGTGCTAACTCAAACAAATCGAGAACTCCATTTATATATGAAATACTCATTACTAAAACAATAGGGGCAACAAAGTACAGGATCCAATTTGCCCTTTTAGTTCTTAGTAAGTTGTATAAAATATAGATTAAGTAACCCAAAAACACAAAGTCGATTATGGTCTCTATTATTTCTAAAAAATCGTTTTCCCCATCTGAAACCTTTTCCAGTGTTTCAATTAAAAATGAAAACAAACTGGGCAAGAAAAATAAATAATCTCTTTTTAAAAAACCTTCATTCTCAGATCTAAAATATTTAAAATACAAAAATAGGAACGTCAGGAATAGCGAACTGTCGAACAAAAACCAATCTGCATCATCCATAAAAAGGTTGTTGTCATCATCACCAATTATGTATAACAATATAGACACAATACTTCCAAAAAAGAGCCAAAAAGTTATTTTCCTGTAATTTTCTTTATTTCTATAAAAAATGAATAAAATAAAAAGTCCTTGTAACAAGGCAATTATTTGTATGATTTTAAGCATGGGTTCAAATTTTAATTTAAATAACTTAAACAAAGAAAAAATATTATATTGTTCTTGATATTACTTCGCATTTACTTTAGAATTCATAAACTGGGTTGCCCATTCCAGCCATTTCTTGTCATCCATTATTGGCCATGTGCTCATAATCGTTTTGGTGTTTAACGTCCATCTTAAAATCTTGCCAAAGCCCCTTGATGGTGGATCCTTCAAAGTTATTCATCTCGAAATACCAACGCCCTTTTAAGTCCTTATTGAGAATAGAGTGAAAAGCGGGTGTACTTTCTCTATATTCTGTTGTTAGCTACAAGGCAAAACCACACACAAATCTATCCTAAAAAACCAAAAGAGTTATTTTTTTCCACCACATACACAGACTGTTGATAAGTTTGAAAAAAAAACTCATTGAACATCAAAAAAGACTGAATATATTTGATATTAATTGTCAAGTGCCATTAATCAATTGATATTTCACAAATGAAAACCAACAAATCAACAGGCGAAATTCTTAGAGAAAAAAGAGAGGAAAAGGGACTGTTTTTACGCCATGTTTCTGCTGAACTCGATATTAATACAGCTATACTCAGTAAAATACAAATAAGTGAGAAAAAAAAACCACAAAAAAATGAAATCTAAAACAGGCCACGGGCAATAAATTTAATGCTTTTTAAAAATAAAAACTATGAAAAATAAAATAATCAATTTGTTTGGGAATAACGAGGTCGTTCCCAATAATGGCGTTAAGTATTCAGAATTGCTTGAGCAATTTATGAGTGCTTTTATAAGCAATTTTGAAGATTATGAATATATAGAAGATATTTTTGGCTTTGCCATAAATGCTTGGAATCTAGGTAATATGAATGTTCTAATACCAAATGGGGAATTTAAAAAAACAATAGCATCACTGCCATCGGGAGATTTTGATATGGCATTACTAAAAAAAATGATAGCCCATAAGGAAGCCAAATACAAAGTGTTTACCAATTTTATAATAGATTTTGAATTAAAGGAAGCCCAAACAGGCGGAGACCCCATACTAAGTGTTATTACCCAAGAAGAAGAAGCTTATTTAGCCAATATGCTAAATGAAATTGAAGAAGAAGATAACCTGCACTCTCAAGATGATTTTGAAGAAAATTATATTAACCGCAGCGCAATTACCATAAAACCAAAACAACCATTTTTAGATTGGTATGCCAATTTATATCCTGATGATGATTTTGAAGATGAGATTAAAGAAACCAACATTTATTTAATTGATGATACCATTGATGATGTAGAAAAATGGCTCAAAAAGAAATTTGATAAGTTTTTTATGATGGAATTAGATGATTGGCATACAAACAAGAAAGAATGGCCGCAAAAACGCAATTACAAAATGTTTAATCTTTGGTTTCAAGTTGAAATATCTAGTATGGTTTATGATTTGGAAAAAAACCCGGTTTTAAAATCAGAATAAATATAAAAAGTCTCCCGCAGACAACGCAGATAATCGCAGAAAAAAATCAGCGTAAATCTGCGGAATCTGCGGGAGAAAAACGCAAACCATAAAAGCCCCTCGCAGACAACGCAGATAATCGCAGAAAAAAATCAGAGTAAATCTGTGGAATCTGCGGGAGAAAAACGCAAACCATAAAAGTCTCCCGCAGATATCGCAGAAAAAACAATATAATCAGCGTTATCTGCGGGAAAAAAACCGCAATTAGCGGGAAACAAAAAACAATTATGACAGAAAATGATATATCATACAAAATAAGAGGTGCCATATTTAATGTTTATAATACGTTGGGTCCTGGCTTATTAGAATCTGTTTATGTAGCGGCATTGGTCTTTGAATTAAAAAAGGAAGCATTAAAAGTAAAAAAGGAAGTGCCTGTACCTGTTTATTATGAAGAAGAAAAACTGGAATTAGGTTTTAGACTCGATTTATTGGTGGATAATAAAGTAATTATTGAAGTGAAATCGGTAGAGAACTTGGCACCAGTTCATCACAAACAAGTACTAACATACCTAAAACTCACAGAACTGAAATTAGCCATATTGGTAAACTTTAATGTAGATAATATCAAATCAGGAATATTTAGAAAAGTAAATGGATTATAAAAAGCGTCCCGCAGATATCACAGATAATCGCAGAAAAAAAATCAGCGTAAATCAGCGCAATCAGCGGGAGAAAAAACGTAAACCATAAAAGTCTCCCGCAGATATCGCGGATAA
>JBAQZZ010000278.1:0-19651 GCA_049791475.1 Flavobacteriaceae bacterium
TCGAGAACCTCGACCTGCCATTGGTACTATTATCTTCATACACATGCCTGCGAAAGCAGGTATCTTTTTCTAGTTAAACTTAATTTCTAATTTTATTATAATTCAGATTCCAATTGATACTTAAATCTGTCCAGTTTGGATTCATGTCTTCTATCAAATCTATTTTCCATTTACGTTTCCATTTCTTAAATTGTCTTTCTCTTTTTTCTGCATCGACTCCATTTTCAAACTCTTCAAAATAAATCAATTTATCACAATTATACTTTGCTGTAAATGATTTTGGGTAAATTTTTAACTTATGTTCTTTTACTCTTTCATCAATATTATCTGTTACTCCAATGTATAAAACACCATTTGGTTTGTTTGTCATTATATAGATATACCTGTATTTCATTCTTATCGACTAAGAGATTCCTGCCTTCGCAGGAATTTATTTTGTTCCAGTGCTCCCAAATCCACCTTCGCCACGATCTGTTTCAGAAAGTTGCTCGACAGGAATCCATTCTGCGCGTTCATGTTTTGCAACAACTAATTGAGCAATACGTTCACCATTATTTATAGTGAATTCCTCATTTGAAAGGTTGACTAAAATCACTCCTATTTCGCCTCTATAATCCGCATCAATAGTTCCGGGAGCATTAAGTACTGTAATCCCTTTTTTAGCTGCTAAACCACTTCTAGGACGCACTTGGGCTTCTATTCCTATAGGAAGTTCTATAAATAGTCCTGTACCTACAATACTCCGTTCTAATGGTTTTAAAACTCTAGCTTCTGATAAATTGGCACGTAAATCCATACCTGCTGATGCTATGGTTTCGTATTGTGGTAAATCGTGTCTCGATTTGTTTATTATTTTTATTTGCATACTATTTTTTTAACAATTGTTTTATTTCGTTTTTTTCTATGAAAACAACGAGCCCCAAAAATACTAAAACTAACATGGTATTTATATAATAGTTAGCATTTGTATTTAATGCTATTATTGATAGACCAATAGCTAAAACTAAATAACTTAAAATACGCTTTAAGTCATAAGGTACAGCATAGTGTTTTTGCCCTATAGCATAGGATAAAATCATCATAACACCATATGCCAGCAATGTTGCCCAAGCGGAAGCAATGAATCCTATTTTTTCAATCATTATGACATTAAAAACGATGGTTATTAAAGCCCCAACCAACGACAAATACATGCCATACCGTGTTTTATCTGTAAGTTTATACCAAATAGCTAAGTTGAAATAAATACCTAAACACAAATTAGCCAGTAACACAATCGGAACTATTTTTATAGCAATCCAGTAACTTTCATCTCTAACAATTAATGATTTAAAGATGTCTAAATACGCAATTATAAAAACCAACATGGCACTCCCGAAAATAACAAAGTACTTCATTATTCTAGCATAGGTTTCTTTTGCGTTTTTTTCTTTGGCATGATTAAAAAAGAAAGGTTCGGCTCCTAGCCTAAAAGCTTGAATAAAGATGGTCATAAAAACAGCTATTTTATAACACCCACTATATGCCCCATTTATATCTTTTCCAAGAACATCTGGTAATAACCATTTATCAAAATTCTCATTTATTACATAAGCTAAACCAGCAATCATAATGGGTAAGCCATAATTCAATAACTGCTTAAAAATAGTTTTACTGAATTGTAATTTTGTTTTAAAAAAATATGGTGATAGCAATAAAAAGGTAGTAATGCTAGCAGCCAAATTTGCAATAAATATATATTTAACCAAATCTTCACTATCATAATTTGGATAATTTATTTCAAATTTTGGAATTGCCCACAGAAAGAAAAAGTTCAGCAAAACATAAATAACAATGTTACTAAGTTTTATAGCAGTAAACTTAATTGGCCTTCCTGTTGCTCTTAAATAGGCAAAAGGAATAACGACAATGGTATCTAAAACCAAAACCCCGATTAATAAATTAAAATAGGTTTGGTTTAAGTTTACAATGTTTGCCAGTTGCTCATTAAAAGTGAAAACGACTATTAAAAAGATAATAGCTGTAACCGTTAAACTTATAAAAGCTGTTGAAAACACCTTGTTTTTTTCTTCGCTTTTAGTAAAAAATCTGAAGAAAGCTGTTTCCATACCATAGGTAAGCAACACATTGAAAAAAGCAGCATAAACATAAAATAGCGTGTTATCGGAATAACTTGATGTCTCAAGCTTATCTGTATGTAGTGGCACTAAAACAAAATTCATTAGCCTTGGCAAAACTGTTGCCAAACCATATATGATGGTGTCCTTAAAGAACTTCTTTAGTGTGCTCAAAAACTATTTATTTATAAAGTTAAAAATAGTGTTTTTATAACAAAAAAACCTAACTCGCTAAAGTTAGGTTTTTATAAATTTATTGAATGAGATTCCTGCCTTCGCAGGAACTTATTAATTATTCAAAGCTTCCGCTCCACCAACAATTTCTAAAATTTCGTTGGTAATAGCTGCTTGACGCGCTTTATTGTAAGTTAATTTAAGTTGATCTCTTAATTCAGTTGCATTATCAGTCGCTTTATGCATCGCCGTCATACGCGCACCATGTTCACTTGCAAAAGAATCTCTAACACCTTTATACAGTTGTGTTTTTAATGACTTAGGAATTAATTGCTCAACAATCTCTATTTTTGATGGCTCAAAAATATAATCGGCATTGTTATTTGCTTCACCTTCAACTGGTACAATTGGTAAAAACTGTTCAGTCATTACCTCTTGCGTTGCTGCATTTTTAAATTTGTTATAAACAATTTCGATTTTATCAAACTCGCCAGCAACAAATTTCTCCATTAGCATTTCAGCTATTTCAGCTACGTTATCAAACGTTAAATCATCAAAAACATCACTTCTATTAGCAATCACCAATTTTTTCTTAGCAAAAGCATCATTTGATTTTTTCCCTATAGCAACAATTGACACCTTTTTACCAGCATAAACATCGCTAATTAAGTGTTGTGTTTGCTTAATTATGTTTGAGTTAAAAGCACCACACAAACCTCTATTGGAAGTAATAGGAACTATTAAAACATTATTAACTTCACGTTGTGTAGAAAATTTACTTCCAGAATCTGCGTCTAAAGTCGCACTTAAACTTTGCAAAAGCTCAGTTAACTTATCTGCATATGGTCGCATAGCAGTAATAGCATCTTGTGCTTTCTTTAACTTTGCAGCCGATACCATTTTCATGGCACTGGTAATCTGCATCGTTGAAGATACTGATGTTATTCTGTTACGTATTTCTTTAAGATTCGCCATTGGCCCCACCTAACCTCCCCAAAGGGGAGGGATTTTGTTAGTTATACTTTATGATTGCGTCCTCCTTTTAACTCCTCCCCTTTGGGGAGGCTGGGAGGGGCTATTTATATTTACCTGATAAATCTTTTGCTACAGTTGTTAATGTATCTGTAACTTCATCAGTTAATTTACCTGCTTTTAAAGTACTAAGTACTCCTGCATGTTTCGCTTTTAAGAATTCTAGAAAATCTCTTTCAAATTCTTTTACTTTTTCAACTGGCACGTCTCTTAATAAGTTTTTAGATCCTGCATAAATAATTGCTACTTGATCTTCAACTTTAAAAGGATCATTTTGCGCTTGTTTTAAAATTTCAACATTACGCTTCCCTTTGTTAATAACGTTTAAAGTAACCGCATCTAAATCTGATCCAAACTTAGCAAACGCCTCTAATTCACGATACTGTGCTTGATCTAATTTTAAAGTACCTGCAACTTTCTTCATGGATTTAATCTGTGCATTACCACCAACACGAGATACAGAAATACCTACGTTAATTGCCGGACGTACACCAGAGTTAAATAAATCTCCATCTAAGAAAATTTGGCCATCTGTAATCGAAATTACGTTTGTTGGAATATATGCCGATACGTCACCGGCTTGAGTTTCAATAATTGGTAATGCTGTTAATGAACCACCGCCTTTTACGATTCCTTTTAATGAGTCAGGAAGGTCGTTCATGTTTTTAGCAATTTCATCATTATTGATTACTTTTGCAGAACGCTCTAATAATCTTGAGTGTAAATAAAACACATCACCAGGATATGCTTCACGTCCCGGTGGGCGACGTAATAATAAAGACACCTCACGGTAAGCAACGGCTTGTTTTGATAAATCATCAAATACAATTAATGCTGGACGACCAGTATCTCTAAAATATTCTCCAATAGATGCTCCTGTAAACGGCGCATACACTTGCATTGCAGCAGGATCTGATGCATTTGCAGCTACTATAGTCGTATAAGCTAAAGCCCCTTTTTCTTCTAAGTTTTTAGCAATTAAAGCTACTGTTGAAGCCTTTTGGCCTATAGCAACATATATACAATATACAGGCTCACCTGCATCGTAAAATTCTTTTTGGTTTATAATGGTATCAATACAAACTGCTGTTTTACCAGTTTGACGGTCACCAATTACCAGCTCACGTTGTCCTCTACCAACCGGAATCATAGCATCAATAGCCTTAATACCTGTTTGTAATGGCTCAGTTACTGGCTCTCTATAAATAACACCTGGCGCTTTACGCTCTAAAGGCATTTCGTAAGTTTTACCAGAAATCGGTCCTTTACCATCAATAGGGTTTCCTAAAGTATCCACAACACGACCAACAATACCTTCACCAACTTTGATAGATGCGATACGAGATGTACGTTTTACAGTAGAACCTTCTCTAACACCTACAGAAGTACCTAGCAATACAATACCTACGTTGTCTTCTTCAAGGTTTAGTACGATTCCTTCTAGTCCGCCATCGAATTCTACTAACTCACCATATTGTGCGTTAGCTAATCCGTAAGCACGAACAATACCGTCACCTACTGTTAATACCGTTCCTACTTCATCTAATGAAGCACTAGCCTCAAAACCTGAAAGTTGTTTTTTTAAGATTGCTGATATTTCAGCTGGTTTTACTTCTGCCATCTTTATTATGTTTAAATTTCGTTTTAAATCGCATTTCGCATAGCTTTCGCTGGGTACTTTCAATGAAAATATATTTTCATTTCAGTAATGCTCAATGTGACAAAACGTTTTTAATTTAATGTAAATTCTCTTTTTAATTTATTTAGCTGATTTGCAACACTTGCGTTGTATTGTAAATCGCCTATGCGTAAAATGAAACCACCTAAAATGCTTTCATCAATAATACTTTTTACTTCAACATTTTTTCCTGTAAGTGCTTTAGCTTTTGCTAAAACTTTCTTCTCTAAATCTGCTGTTAAAGCTACTGCAGTTGTAACAGTTGCAAGCTCAATGCCTTTTGATTCATCTAATAATTGACTATATTTTAAAGCTACATCGCCTAAAATATCAATTCTATTATTACTATTTAAGGTGTCTATTAAGCTTAAAGTTGTTTTATTTGAACTTTTAAAAACTTCTAATAAAACTGATTTTTTTACGGAAGAAGGAATTACAGGACTTTGAAGCGCTTCGCGTAAATCGTTGTGATCTGTAATAGTGCTAACAATTAGCTTCATATCGCTATTTACAGCATCTGCTGATTTTTGATCTGATGCTAAACTTAACACTGCTTTTGCGTAACGTATTGCTGCTCTTGCTCCTGCCATTTTTTAATGGTATAATTTTTTTCCTTTTTTCTCCCCCTTTGGAGAGATTAAGAGGGGATTAGTTTAATGATTTTTCAGCTAACATTGTTTCAACCAATTTTAATTGCTTGTCTTTGTTAGATAATTCTGTACGCACTACTTTTTCAGCAATCTCTAAAGATAAGCCTGCAACGTGATTTTTAAGTTCTGCCATAGCAGCTGTTTTTTCACTTTCAATGGCAGCTTGTGCTTGTGCAATCATTTTATTTGCTTGTGTTTGAGCTTCGCCTTTTGCATCTTCAATCATTTTATTCTTCATGTCGCGCGCTTCTTTCAACATCGTTTCACGTTCTGCTCTGGCTTCTTTTAATAATTTTTGATTATCAGCTTGAAGGTTTTGCATTTCTAGTTTTGCTTTTTCAGCAGAGTCTAATGCGTTTTTTATACCTTCTTCTCTATCATTTACAGAATCTAAAATAGGTTTCCAAGCAAATTTCTTTAAAAAAAGAATTAAAGCTATGAATAAAATAGCTTCCCAAAAAAACAATCCTAATGAAAAGTTTTCAAATAATTTTTCCATAATAATTTATATTTCTAAAAAACTTATGTTTAATTAAAAGAACAGCTATAACCAACCGTTATAGCTGTTTCTTGTTTGTTTTATACTGCAAATAAAGCAGCAAATCCAATACCTTCAATTAAGGCTGCTGCAATAAGCATAGCCGTTTGAATTTTTCCTGTAGCTTCAGGTTGACGAGCAATTGCATCCATAGCAGAACCACCGATTCTACCAATACCAATACCAGCACCAATCACGATCAATCCTGCTCCAATCATTTCTAATCCTGTAATATCCATAATATATAAATTAATTAATTAAACATTCAATTTATTAATGACCTTCCTCATGGTCATGTTCTTCAACTGCCATACCAAAATATAATGCTGAAAGCACTGTAAAAATATAAGCTTGTAAAACCGCAACAAGCAACTCTAAAATAGCTAATAAAAACGCTAAGAATAACGATAGCGGAGTACCTAACCAATTTTTTGCTAAAAACGCAATACCAATAATACTCATTAATACTACATGTCCCGCCGTAATATTTGCATACAAACGAATCATTAACGCAAATGGTTTAATAAAAGTTCCTAATAATTCTATTGGTGCCAAAATTATTTTCATTGGCCATGGCACACCAGGCATCCAAAAAATATGTTTCCAATAATTTTTATTTCCTGAAAACGTTGTGATCACATAGGTCATTAGTGCTAAAGACAACGTTACTGCTATGTTATTTGTTACATTCATACCAATTGGTACTAACCCAAACAAATTAACAATCCATACAAAGAAAAACACAGTTAATAAATAACTCATGTATTTTTTATAATGCTTTTCCCCAATGTTAGGTCTGGCTATATCATCGCGTACATAAAGCACAATAGGTTCTAATAAACGCCCCATCCCTTTTGGCATGCCATTATTTTTTTTATATGATTTTGCCATACGACTAAACATAAAAAACATGATTGCAAATACCAAGAAAATTAAAGTAACATTCTTTGTTATTGAAAAGTCTAATGGTTTTTCATTTATGGCGTGGTTATGTTCATCTTCTAAAATCTCTCCATTTGGGCCGTCTACTTTATAAATTTTTGAATGATGTAATTTGTAGTAATCTCCACCAACCTCTGCAACTGTTTCCCCGTGATGAAATTTAGAAGACGAAAATACTTTTAACCCATTATCCCAAAGTATTACTGGTAATGGAAAACCTACATGTACTTCTTCTCCAGAATCTTTTGTGTATGAAAACAATCCGAAGTCATAAGAATCCTTTAAATGGTGTTGAATGTATTCTTTTACCTTTGTCTTTAAATCGGTTTTTTGTTCACCGTTATCAGGTCCTTCTTGTCCAAAAGAAACAAAGGCTGTAAAAAGAAATAAGAATGTTATTGGTTTTAAAGATATTTTTCTTCGCATATTCCTCTAACTAATAGTGGCTTAAAAATCGGTGCAAAGGTATGTTTTTATCTCAAAATCCAAAACAATTTTATCTTTTATTTTAATATGCTTAATTAATGTTTTTAATCTAGTTTATTTAGCCATTTACTAAGACTTACAGATTCTAAAATTAAGCCAATAACATAAGGTGCAAAAAAAGCAGCAAACTCTAATTTAGTTATCACCCCATCTAGCTTGTAAAAAGGATAAAAAACAATAAAAAAAACGGTGAATTTTAATAAACTTCCTGCTAAAAACAAAAACCCAAGTTGGCTTTTATATTTTTCTCTAAGTAAATAAAGCACTCCAAAAATACCAACAACTAAAATAAGGTTTACTAAATAGGCTGGTACTATTCTGTTTTCAAATAAAGGCAAATCTAATGTGCTTAATATTGCTAAATGAATACCAAAAGCGATAATTAAAATTACAACTGCCTTTATTATGAAGCTAAAAAAAGGGTTACTCATTAATATTTAATTCTATTAACTTGTTTAAGAACAGCGTACAAAGATATGGCTACACCAAGAAGCGTCAATATAATAACATAAAGTTTTTCCCCTTCGTTATAATTCGTGTCCAACCATCTGCCTAAAAGCACAAACAGGTATATAGTTACACCCATTTGAAGACCAATCCCCATAAGGATTGCAGCGTTTTTAAGCTGTTTTCCCGGTTTCTGGTTTTCTTTGTTCTTGAGGTTGTTGTCCACTTTTATTCATTTCTTTAACTGTGCCTTTCATGACGCAAGTTACATTAAAAGTCGCACCGGGTTCTATAGCTAATTTACCAACAACCACATCGCCTTCAATGTGCGCTGAAGCTTTTAAAGTAAGTGTGCCCGATAGCGCCAATTTTCCTGAAAATTTTCCATCAAAATAAGCATCGGTACCTTGTAAAGTGCCTTTAATGTAACCATCTTTTCCAACAACTACTTTTCCTGATGTTTTAATATTTCCTTCAATTGTACCATCAATTCTAAAATCGCCTTCACTATTAAAATCACCAACCATTTTAGTGCCTTGTGATATGATGTTTTGACTAGATGTTGCTTCTCCCATGTGTTTGTCTTTTTTGTTATCAGAGAACATAATTCTGCTAAGTTTTAATTGTTATTAATATTTAAGTAAGAATCCAAATTTTTATGAATTTGAATAATTTGATAGTTTGCAGAAGATACTGCAAAATACGGGGCTTTTATTTTTTTCTTGTTTTCTTTCGTTAATAATTGATCGAATGTTTTAGCTACTTGCGGGTTTTTAAAACCATGAACAACTACAAATTTTGTTTCAGGGTTGTATCCATCAACAGATGATTTTAAATTGTAATATCTAATACTTTCCAGAACTTCGTCTAACGTTTTTTGAAAAGCTAAAGCTTTTTCAGGTTCCGAATTTTTAAATTGAAAAATAACCTTATGATTGCTAATAATGCTGTCATTTTCTTCAATAAAATCTGAGCTGGCAATTTTTGGCAATAAACTGCTTTGAATATTTTGCGCTTGCTTGCCTTCATCTGTATTAGCATAGGTTACTGCCAATGCTCCAATAGCTTCTTTGTATGCTTCATATCCATATAATCTACCCGTAGCTGTGGCTTTTAAAAGCTCAAATTTAGGAACAATAGGTTCGCCATCAAACCTTTTTATATACTCTTCACTTTTAGAAATTACATTTAAATACTCTTGGTTTTCATGCTGAGTGTATAGCGCTTCGTATAAACTTTCAGGGCTATTTTCATCCTTATCTGAAATGAGTTCAGGGTTTTCTAAAATACTTGCATATCGAGATTCTGGATACGTTTTTATAATTTCAGCTTTAGTAATAGATGCTTCATCATTTTCTCCTAAAAGTTCATAAATTTTATAGAGATTATATTTTGATGGTAATACTAATCGGTCTTCAGGATCACTTTTAAGTAAGTTTTGAAGTTTGTCTTTAGCCAATTCGTATTCTTTGAATTTTTCTTTATAAATCAAACCTAATTGATAATACGCGTAGTTCCTTTCTTTTGAAATACTATCAATAACTTTTTCGTCGGAAGGAATTTTAGAGATGTAAAACTGAGGATCAAACTTTTCTTCATCTGAAGCTGAAGCTATAATATCATTATTTGCAATTATAGTGTTTGCACCGCCAGATTTAGCTTTACTAGACCATCTCCAATTATCTTCTAATGGTCTATCGCCCCATATTTTAACAAACTCGTTTTTACCATAAGCGACAGTAATTGGGTTGTAAAAATAAAAAGCCGTTGCTTGATTTTGTGCTTCAACTTTGGATGTTTGATTTCCAATAGTATTCACAGTTGCTAAACCAGTATTTCTAGCTAATGCTTCCGTTTTTTTCTTTTCTGCTTCTGCTTTTTCTTTTAGTTTTTCAACTAAATTCTCAAAGTATGCAAGCCTTTCTGCTTCTGGTAAGTTTACTAAATTTAGTACGCTATCGTTTACTTGTGCAATGGCTTCGTAATAAATAACATCTTCTAAATTATCGCGTTTACGCTTTATAATACGGTAAGGTTTCGAGTTTAAAACCAAACTAGTCATGGTGCTATCGTAATATTCGCCTGCGGTTCTATAAATAGATTTATCGAAATTCATATCGCCCAGAATTTCGTAGTTTTTAGCTTTTAATATCTTGTCTGAGGAATCCGTTCGTAACGATTTATTATAATAAGTAACCGCCGTAGAATCAGATTGATTCATTCTATTGTATTCACCTATTTGGTGATAAATTTTATCTAAAAATGGACGGTTTTCTCTGTTTTCTTCAAGTTCTGCAAGTAACTCTGTAACTTCTAGCTTGCTTCCGTTTTCGAAATCGAAATTTTTAATTTTCTCCAAATAAGCAGAAATCATATAGATTCTTGGAGTTTTTCTGTTCAATTCAATCACTCTATCAAAAACAATATTGGCACTGTCTTTATAACCTAATTGATTGTATAATTGCCCTTGAATAAAACGGTATCTTCCGCGTTCGTCGTTGTTTTTTGTGGCTTGTGCTGCTATTTCTAATTGCGCAATGGCCGTATCTACAACTTTAATATTTAAATACGCTTGTGCCAACATAGACGTGGCGTCTGCCAAATCTTGACCTTCCAAATCTTCTTGCCTTAAAAGACGTTTTAGATTTTTTATGGCTAACTCATCATTATCTAATCGGATATTTGTTTTTTCACGCCAAATTTTAGCTTGATTTATCTTATCGCTGGCAGGATATTTATAGAGAATGTAATTAAAAGCTTCTAAAGCAGGAATAAAACGTTGATCGAAATATCTTGATTTACCCAGAAGCAAATAGGCTTCATCCATTTGTGGGTTTCGCTCTTTTCCCGCTATAGTAATACTATGCTTTTGTATTGCTTTTGCTGCTTTTTCTTCAGCTCTGTTAAAGTTTTCATTTTTAGATTGCCCAGGAAGTACAATGTCTTCAGAAATTTGCATACGCTCTATGGGTAGAATATCCCAATAGTCATCAAAATAACTGGAATTAAGGCTGCTTTTTCCCTGTTCTAAAGCATTATAACCGTTGTAAAGTGCATTAAATTCTGCAGTAACTGCATGATAATTTCGGTTAATAAATTTATCCTTTTTTCTAGAACAACTTATTACCAAAAAAGTAGAGCACGTAATAAGTAGTATGGTTTTAAAAGGCGTTTTCAATGCTGGTTTTATTAGTCTAGATAATAACTTTAAATTGGGCTTATTATTATATAGAATCGTAAAAATACATATCTTTTTGGATTTTAATAGTTATTTTACTTAGATTCTCGGAGGATTCGCCGAGTTTTACTATGGTTTTTTATGGTGAATGCTAACCAGCAAAAATTTACTGCATTTGCAAACAGCCATCCGATTGGGTTAATAAGGTGATAATTATCGGATAAACTCTTTAAATTCTTTTACACGTTCTCTACTTACAATAATTTCTGAATCTGTGTATGAATTTAAAACTAATTTTAATCTAGAGTTTGTATAAGAAATTATGTCTTTTATCGCGCTTATGTTTATTATAAAAGTTCTGTTAACCCTAAAAAATTGTTCTGGATTTAAATCGGATTCCAAACTCGTTAAAGAATAATTTAAAATATAACTTGACGATTTAGTTTGCAAATATGTGGCATTCTCAAAACTGTAAAAGCAATAAATATCTTTTGTGTCTATTATCTTTATTTTATTGCCAAATTTCACGGTAAAAGATGCTTTGTAGTTTTCAATTTTATAATTATTTATTAACTTTTTAAACCCTTCTAAATCTGTATCTTTTTGATGTGTTTTTTTAGCCTTTTTTATGGCTTCAGCAAGTTTTTCTTTATCAATAGGTTTTAATAAATATGAAATACTATTATAATCAAATGCTTTAATGCTATAATTACTAAATGCGGTTGTAAAAATTATTTTTGACGTTATTTTTATTTGGTTAAAAATCTCAAAACACAATCCGTCAGAAAGTTGTATGTCTAAAAAAATAAGGTCTGGTTGTTTGTTTTTTTGAAACCAAGTTATTGTTGATTTTACAGATTTTAAAGTATCTATAATTTCAATATCAAAATCCATTAAAAAGCGCTCCAGTCTTCTTGCTGATGGTAATTCATCTTCAATAATTAGTGCTTTCATTAGGAAACTTCTAAAATGGGTAACTCTATTATAAAACTTTTATCTGTATCTTGAATAATAACTTTTTTATCAGTAAAGAAAGCTACTCTTTTTTGAATATTTTTAATTCCTTTTTTTGAATTTGAAACCATATTTAATTTTGGGTTTTTATTATTTTCAATAATTAAATAGCTTTCTTTTGATGTTATTTTTATAAAAACACCATGTGCTTCATTAATCTCATTATGCTTAACAACGTTTTCTAAAACTTGCTGTAAAATAGTTGAAACTACATATTTATCTTTTACTTCTTCTTCAATAAAAATTGAAAAATTTAATCCAACTTCAAATCTATTTTTTAATAATTCCAGATAACTTTCAGCAAACTTAACTTCATCTTTTACCAAAACGACATCTTGTTTTTCTTGCTCTAAAAAATACCTATAAATATGCGATAAATCTTCAGAATATTTAACAGCCTTACTCGGGTTTTCTTCTATTAAACTTGTTAAAACATTTAGGTTGTTGAACAAAAAATGCGGACTTAATTGATTTTTTAATTGCTGATAATTAAGTTGAGATTCTAAAGATTGTTGTTTAAGCATTGCTTTTGCTTCATCCATTATTTCTTTATAAAATATAAAATGGACTCCTAAAACTATGGTATAATAATAGGGTAGCCTTAATAAAGTATAGGTTAAAACGTTTTCGATAAATATTTCATACTCTACATTAAATAAATCTAATGAAAAGGATAAAATTATAACAAATATTGATGCGTAAAAAGCTATTAAATACCATTTCCTTTTATTGTAATTTACATATACAAATCTTAGCAGGGCAAATGCACAAATAAAAAGAATAATTCCATTTATGTAGATGGTATCTTTAATAAATTGTAATGCCTCAAAATAATCGCCATCGAAAATTAAGGCAAAAACGAATCCATAAAAAATAGAGAAAAGAATAAAAAATAGTATCGATTTTATGACTAGCTTTTTAATTGGGAAGTCAATAAAACCATGTTTACCCTTATCAATAGTATTTAAAAAATAAGTCATTAAAGATATTGCAGAACAAATTACAGTAATACCCAAAGAGATATGTTTAAAAGAACTCAGAAAGACCTTCATTAACAAGAAAGTCCCTGTGAATGATAATAAAACTATTAAAATAATTCCTTTGTAATTCTTTTCTTTAATGGAAAAACCAATAAGAAAGGAATAAAAAAAGATGATGAATAAATAAAAGAAGTTCGCTCTAACTTCCTCAAAGATATAATCTCTAAATAGTGAAATTAAAAGTAAGAAAACTGTAAAAACCATCCCAAATATGGCTGATTTGAATAAAACTAAGTATGGTTTTCTCAAAATTATATTTTAGAAATTTTAAATAATATAGTTTGGCGAATTTAAAAGCAATTAATTGCTCTCAGTGTTCACTTCTGACATTATTTCAGTAAGTTTTTCATTCAGTTTTTCTCCACGTAAATTTCTTGCTATAATTATACCATTTCTATCAATCAAAAAGTTGTCAGGAATGGCGTTAATTCCATAAATTAATGAAGCAGAATTATCGCGTCCTTTTAAATCGCTAACTTGATTCCAAGGTAATTTATCTTTCTCAATGGCCTTTAACCAACTTGATTTTTTTGTGTCTTGAGACACTGCAAAAATCTCAAAGCCTTTTTCATTATATTTTTGAAAGGTTTTTACCAAATTAGGATTTTCTTGCCTACAAGGCCAACAATTAGAAGACCAAAACTCTAATAGAACAATTTTATCATTAAAATCAGAAAGTTTTTCTGTTTCCCCAATAGTATTTTTCATTTCAAAATCAACATATTTATCTCCAATTTTTGGGTCTTTATTCAATTTAATATATTTTGAAATACTTTTTCCATATTCTGAACTTTTATTTTCTATTGAAAATTTATCGAAAAGTTCTTTTGTTTTTTCTTTTCCCCAAGTTGAAGAATATACAGATAGAATATTAGCACTAACAATGCTTTTTGGGTTGTTTTTCACAAATTCCATTTCCTTTTTTATCCTTTCATCTCTAGGAAGTGTATCCGTTTCTCTGCTCAAAGATTGGCTTAAATTTTCAGATATAGAGCCTGTTACATTTGCATACCTAAAGTCTGTTTCCGTTCCATCAAATTCCATTCGATTATTTTCAAGCCATAAAAATCTATAATGAGAAAAGTCTTTTGTTCGTAAAACGACTTGCAAAGGTGTTTTAGACAATTTAGTTTGAAAATGAAAAGAATTATTTTCAACTTTTACGGAATCAATTATTCTTTCTTCTGAAATATTATCAAAATAAAGAAAAGTCCCGTTTTCAATTGCATTTGTAGTTCCAATTAACGAAAATTCTTGTTTAGGTTTTTCACTGCAGGAAACGATAAATAATATTACCATTCCGAAAATAAATTTTATCATAATTTCTAATTTTCATCAAAAATGAAACTTATCACAATGAATAAAAAAAGAAATATAGTGAACTGTAGCTTTATTTAAGTGAGTTGTAATTTTTACAATTTAATATAAAAACTAATGGTCTCAATCTGTCCAATTTTAAACTTTCAAAAAACAGCTACTGAGACCATAACCTAAACCAAATTATGCGACTAATTAGAAAAATGCGCTTCTAGTTCTTTTAAAGTCGCTTCACTGGTTTGTAAATCTTTTACAACTTCACCTTTTTCAAGTACAACAATACGTTCGCAAACATCGGTTACATGCATTAAATCATGACTTGATATTAAAACAGTAACGCCTTTGGTTTCTGCTAAATCTTTAATAATACCTTTTAAGCGTATTTGGGTAGTTGGGTCTAAATTTGCAAAAGGCTCGTCGAGAATAACCACTTCTGGATTTCCTATTAAAGCTGCAACAATGCCTACCTTTTTTTGGTTTCCTTTACTTAAATCTCGTAAGTATTTTTTTTGACCCAATATTTCGCCATGGAAAAAATCTTGAAATTGAGAGACTAATTTATTAACGTCAGCTTTATTTTGACTGCGTAATTCACCAATAAAATAAAAGTACTCTTCCGCGGTTAAATAACCTATTAAAAAGCTTTCATCTATAAAAGCAGATGTAAAAGGTTTCCAGTCTTCACTTTCGTTTACTTGAATATTATTACTTTTAATATAACCTGTTGTTGGCTGAATTAAATCCAGCAATAAGCTAAAATAAGTAGTTTTCCCTGCGCCGTTATTTCCAACCAATCCAAAGCTTTGCCCTTTAGGAATATCTAAAGCGCTTATGTTTAAAACTTCGTTGCCAGCGTATTTTTTTGATAAATTAGATGTTGTTATCATAATTTTATGTTGTTAGTTATTTTGATCGAAAGCATCAATCATTTTATATTTTGATTCTAAATATTTTACCGTAATAGCTTTCATTAATTTTTGATGAAATATGATGCCTATAATTCCTAAAACGGCTAATACTAAACAGGCTATTTCAAAGCTTATTAAAAAGTAAAATAGGGCAAATAATCCCATTGGTAGAATTAATAAAGGAATACCAATAAGCCACTGCACTGCTCCTGTACCTT
Organism: Flavobacteriaceae bacterium; assembly: GCA_049791475.1. Lineage (GTDB taxonomy): Bacteria > Bacteroidota > Bacteroidia > Flavobacteriales > Flavobacteriaceae > CAXBID01. The sequence continues at coordinate 15,740 of JBAQZZ010000278.1, forward strand.
GATAATTAAACGCTGCTTTTTGACTTAAATCAATCTTTTTCCTGTTAAAAGACCCACCATATAATATTACATGCGTATTAACGCCTACATTATAAATAGCAGCTGCAAAATGTGCTAGTAAAATTTTCCAACCAAAGAATACATAAGGAATACCAAGCACAAATAATATCACAACACTTAATGCCATTAAAGTGAATTTCGAGTTTAAATATTGTTCGTATTTAATATTCTGGCTCATGAGTAGCTTATAATAACCGCTATCCCAAGCTGGAATGAACTGACCAAAATTGATTAAAAAAATACCTGTTGAAAAAATGCCTATGAACACAAAAAACCAAGGCATATTTTGATAAGTTGATTGCGGATAGAAAAATAAGCCATAAAGTAAGCCTAAAATTAACATCCAAACGGCTGATTTTGTGCGTTTATTTCGCCAAATTAATTTTAAATCGAGTTGCATGAAGGGTGCGATATCTCCAAAGTTTTTTGTCCACTCTAAATTTGCAGTATTTACTTCTTTTACTTTTTCTTTTAAACCACTATCTAAAAATAATTTTTGTCGCAATAATTTAAAATTGAAAAAATAAAGCCCAATTAAAATAAATATTGGGATTAAAATTAAAATGGGCGACTCGTAAATAGCGGTAAATCCTTTTCCAACAAGTTCTGTAAAGGATATAATATTGAAGTAATTTAAAGCAAATAAACCTCCTGAAAATAAAATTAATGGAAGAAAAGACAATTCGGTTTCTGCTGAAAAACTTTCAATAATAAAGTTTAAAAAATTAATACAAAGTGTCGTAATTATTAATGCGAGCATCCAAACTAAAACGGATGTTGATGGATACCCTTTTACCATTAAAATAATTCCAAATGGAATAATGGCGAAAAGCGGTAAAAAATTAAAAAACGATACCGCAGATTTTTCTAAAACATAATTTACAATCTTACGCTTTTTAATAGGTAATGTAAGCATCGGCTTTATACTCATTACTGGTAATTTCTGAAAGAAAAATCTAAAAATTAAATCGCCTAAAATCCAATAGAATAGAAAACCATTTAATACCATTAATGGATCTTGTTCTGGATAAAGTTTTTTAAGTGCTGGATACGTCACTAATCCCATGCCTAAAAAAATGGCTATAAAATAAAGTGCCATAAAGCCCATAAATATTTTTATCCCTATACTTTTTCCTAGACTAGCAGATCTAAAAAAAGATTTCCATTCTAAACTTAAAAATCGTTTTATCATGTTTTGGTTGATTAGAATTAAAAATTATTGAACTCTGGAGTGTTAGTATTATTTTTTATCAATTTGTTACAAACTTTAAAAAAACTCATAGTCTAAATATAATTTGCCTTAGCATGTATTTTAGTTACTTGTAAAAATAACAGTTTAATTATTCAGGACGAAATTTAGGGTTTACTAATGCACGCATAATCACAATATAATCTTCTAATTCTGCTAATTTTTTAACAGTTTCTCTAGTGCCTTTCTCTGTGAGTTTATAATATTTTCGTTTTCTTTTGCCTATCATTAAAGTTTCTGCCTCCACAAAACCTTGTGCTTTTAACTTATGCAGACATGGGTAAAGTGCACCTTCAGTAATAATTAATTCTCCTTGGGTAATTTCTTCTGCTCTTTGTGTTATTTGATAACCATACATCTTATCGTGCTCATTTAATAACTTGAGTATAATTGTAGCTAAACTACCTTTGTATAAACTGGAATTTTTCATAGTTATAAATATACATAAAATTATTATGCATAATAATTTTATGTATATATTTTTACCTTAAAAACTAGTACTATATGTAATGTCTTCACTATTTTTGTGAAAAATTTATAAATGTCTTCATTTCATAAACTATCTGTAAAAGATATTAAAAGAGAAACCGATAAAGCGGTAAGCATAAGTTTTAATGTACCTGAAAACTTAAAAACTACTTTTGCTTTTAAAGCGGGGCAATACATAACTTTAAAAACACATATTGACGGGCATGAAGTTCGCAGAGATTATTCCTTATGTGTGTCTCCAAAGAGTGGCGAACTAAAAGTGGCCGTTAAAGAAGTTGTAGATGGCACCTTTTCTGCTCATGCTAATAATACTTTAAAAGTTGGCGATGCTATTGAGGTTGGGCCACCAAAAGGACGCTTTGTTTTCACACCAAACGATTCTAAAACCAAAAACATAGCATTGTTTGCTGCAGGAAGTGGAATAACTCCTGTTTTAAGCATTATTAAATGTGCTTTAGAAGAAGAAGTTCACAGCAAAGTAATCTTAGTTTATGGTAACAAAACTGCCAAAGACACGATGTTTTTAAACGAACTTTTAGACCTTCAACACCACTATAAAGATCGATTTTCTATTCAGTTTGTTTTTAGTCAACAAGATCAAGACGATTCCATTTTTGGTAGAATTGAAAAAAGTACCGTTAATTATGTGGTGAAAAATAAGCACAAACATATTGAGGTTGATGCCTTTTACCTTTGTGGACCCGAAGCCATGATACACACGGTTAAAAATGTATTGACCGAACACGGTATTGATGAAAACCGTATTCATTTTGAGCTTTTTAAAGCTGCAAAATTAGATGAAGTTGAAGATGATGAAACGCTTGAAACTGGCAAAACTAAAATTACTATTACCGTTGATGATGAGACGACTACTTTTGAAATGTCTCAAAAACAAACTATACTTGAAGCCGCTTTAGATGAAGATTTAGATGCGCCCTATTCTTGCCAAGGTGGCATTTGTAGCAGTTGTTTAGCCAAAATTACGGAAGGAGAAGCTACGATGAGACAAAACAATATTTTAACTGAAAGTGAAGTCGCTGAAGGTTTAATTTTAACTTGTCAAGCTCATCCAACCTCAGCAACTATTGTGGTTGATTATGATGATGTTTAAAAGCCCCCTAACCCCCAAAGGGGAAATTAAAAGATGGCTTTTATTTTTTCAATAATTGTTTCTGGTGAAATACTTCCAGCTGCTTCCTTGTAGTTTTCTGGATATTTATTGCCATAAACCGAAGTTGGAATTTTTGGAAATTTATTTTTATCTGCTAACAGCGCATAATCATTAGGTTGATTGAATGGCGCAAAACCAGCAAATGGATGTGTAACACCCCAAATAGTAATCACTTTTATTCCCAACATAGCCGCTAAATGCCCGTTTCCAGAATCCATTGAAAGCATAACATCTAAATTTGAAATAACATCCAATTCTTCATCCAAAGATAATTTTCCAGCAAGATTTATCGTGTTTGATATCTCACTTTCAAATTGATTAAGAATTTCTATTTCATTTTTTCCACCACCAAATAAGATAATTTGATGCTTTTTTGAAAGTTCCTGAATAACTATTTTCATTAAATGTAATGGATACATTTTGCCTTCATGAGCTGCAAAAGGGGCGATACCAATTAGAGGCTTGGTAGTTTCTCCAATAATTGATAAAATCTTTTTGGATAAAATAGCGCTTTCTGGAAATGTAGGTTTTGATAAGTCTAATTGATAACCCAAGCCTTCAAAAACATCTGCATATCTTTGATGTGTGGTTTTTAATTGCCTAAAAGCATTACCAGATATTAATGCCTTCTTTTCTGCTCGCCCTTTGTCAATAGCGGCAAATTGTTTACCTCTAAGAACCTTTTTTAAAATTTTGCTTCTTAGTACATTATGTAAATCGGCAATTGCATAAAATGCATGTTCTTTATTTAACTCTCTTGCTATTTTATAAAGTCCGAAAACACCTTTATGTTCGCCTTTAACGTCAGCGAAAAAAATAGTAATGTTTTTTAAATCTCTAAATAAAGGTGAAAAAAAAGGACGCGTTAGAACGGTGATTTTGGTGTCAGGATAATTTTGGTTTAGTACTCTTAAAATAGGAATAGTCATAGCGACGTCTCCCA
>JBAQZZ010000279.1:0-2575 GCA_049791475.1 Flavobacteriaceae bacterium
TGTGCTTTTTCCAGAACCGTTTGGCCCCATTATAGCATGTACTTCACCTGGTTTTACTTCAAGGTTTACGCCTCTTAAAATAGCTTTATCTTCAACACTTGCGTGTAAATTATTTATTTTTAACATACTTAATTATTGTACTATTTTTATAGTGTTATTTTGTTCCTGTTTTGGTTGTGTCACATTTATTATTTCTACAACTTCAACTTTATTTTCCCAAAGAATTTTTTCGTCTTTTTGGGTAGTAATTTTTCCTCTTATTTCTACTAGAACCATATCTGTTGGTTCTTTTTTAAACGGTTTAACCATTTCATTTAGCTCCAACATTTTATCGGTAACTAAAACACCATAAATTTCAGAATTTGTTTGTAAAACGGCAGCACCATCATAATAGACAAAATCTCCTTTAAGTAAGGTTAAATCTTCTTTTTGCTCTGATTTACTTTCGTTTTTACAGCTTAAAAATGCTGATAAACATAAAAATAGAATAAATGCTTTTTTCATTTTGAATCCATTTTAACCAACACTTCCTTCTAAACTAATTTCCAATAATTTTTGAGCTTCAACAGCAAATTCCATGGGTAGTTTATTTAAAACCTCTTTACTAAAACCATTTACAATTAATGCAATCGCTTTTTCTGTATCAATACCACGTTGATTACAATAAAAAATTTGGTCTTCACCAATTTTACTAGTTGTTGCTTCGTGTTCTATTATTGCTGTTTTGTTTTTTGCTTCTATGTAGGGGAATGTATGTGCGCCACATTCATTACCCATAAGTAAACTATCACATTGTGAAAAGTTACGTGCATTATCTGCTCTTGAGCTTATTTGAACCAAACCACGGTAACTGTTTTGCGATTTTCCAGCTGAAATTCCTTTTGAAATGATGGTCGACTTGGTGTTTTTACCCAAATGAATCATCTTCGTGCCCGTATCGGCTTGTTGATAGTTATTGGTGACAGCAATGGAGTAAAACTCGCCAACTGAATTATCCCCTTTTAAAATACAACTAGGATATTTCCAAGTAACCGCAGAACCTGTTTCAACTTGTGTCCATGAGATTTTTGCATTTTTCTCACACAAACCACGCTTAGTTACAAAATTATAAACACCACCTTTTCCTTCTGCATTTCCAGGATACCAGTTTTGAACGGTTGAATATTTTATTTCAGCATCATCTAACGCAATCAATTCTACAACGGCTGCATGTAATTGATTTTCATCTCTGCTTGGAGCAGTACAACCTTCTAAATAACTTACATAACTACCTTCATCGGCAATCACTAAAGTTCTTTCGAACTGACCAGTTCCTGCTTGATTTATTCTAAAATATGTTGACAATTCCATTGGGCAACGTACGCCTTTTGGAATGTAGCAAAACGAACCATCACTAAAAACAGCTGAATTTAAAGCTGCATAAAAATTATCTTTTTGAGGGACAACAGTTCCTAAATATTTTTTTACAAGTTCTGGATGCTCTCTTATAGCCTCAGAAATACTCATAAAAATAATTCCTTTTTCACCTAATGTTTTCTTAAATGTTGTTGCTACCGAAACGGAATCTATAACAACATCCATAGCCACATTGGCTAATTTTTTCTGCTCATCAATAGAGATGCCTAGTTTAGCAAAAGTTGCTAAAAGCTCAGGATCTACTTCATCTAAACTATCGTATTTAGGCTTGCTATTTGGTGCGGAATAATAGGATATGCCTTGAAAATCAGGCTTTTTGTAATGCACATTTGCCCATTCTGGTTCGGTCATTTCTTTCCAAACTCTAAAGGCTTCTAATCTCCAATCGGTCATCCATTGCGGTTCTTGTTTTTTCATTGAAATAGCGCGAACAATATCTTCGTTTAAACCGTTGGGAAATGTATCCGATTCAATATCGGTATAAAAACCGTATTCGTATTCTTTGGTTTTGAGCTCTTCTCTTAAATCGTCTTCGGTATATTTACTCATGTTCAAAATTTAGTTTTTAAAAGTCTTCCCTTTGGAAAAATTTAGATGGGCTTTTTAGAGTGAAAATGATTCGCCGCAACCGCAAGTACGGTTAGCGTTTGGGTTGTTAAACACGAAACCTGTTCCATTTAAACCTCCTGAATATTCTAGCGTAGTGCCTATTAAATACAAGAAGCTTTTTTTGTCAACTAAGATTTTCACACCATTATCTTCAAAAACCTTATCACCGTCTTGGTTTTCTTTATCAAACTTTAAATCGTAAGACAAACCAGAACAACCACCACTTTTAACACCAACACGAACAAAATCTTCGGTTGGATTAAAGCCATCGTCTTGCATAAGTTCGACAACTTTCTTTTTAGCTGTTTCAGAAACTTTTATCATATTCTTTTTTTTAAATTTAGTAATCTGTGCAATAGTATTTTATTAAGACAGTTTCTAAATAGAGGACAAATATACAATATAAGTCATGGATTACCATATAACCTAACATTATATTAGCATATAGTTTTATAGCTTTTTCTTATGGGTTTATGAAGGCAGGATTATTTACGAATTCGTTATCTGAAAGGGAAAGCAAAAAGGCTTTTAAATCAGCTTTATCTAGGGC
>JBAQZZ010000280.1:0-8928 GCA_049791475.1 Flavobacteriaceae bacterium
CTATTCACTATTCACTATTCACTATTCACTATTCACTATTCACTATTCACTATTCACTATTCACTATTCACTATTCACTATTCACTATTCACTATTCACTATTCACTATTCACTATTCACTATTAGTCGTGTCTTGCACCTTTTAAAATTCTGAAACTATGTAATACGGCTGGAAATATAGCATCCATTGATTCTTTTGCACCATTTGTTGAACCTGGAAGTGCCAATATTAAAGTGTCTCCAATAGTTCCAGCTACACTTCTTGAAAGCATGGCAAATGGCATACGTTCTTGACCGTAACTTCTAATAGCTTCTTCAATTCCTGGAATACGTCTCTCTAAAATGGGAAGTAATGCTTCTGGTGTTACGTCTCTCCCTGAAAGTCCTGTTCCGCCTGTATAAATAACCATGTCAATCCCTTGTTCTTGATATGCTTTTACTTTTTGTTGAATGATATCTTTTTCATCAGGAATGATAACATATTCAGAGATTTTAACATCGCAACTTTCGAGCTTACTAATAATAGCTTTTCCTGCCTTATCTTCTTTATGACCAGCTGAAATCGTATCAGAACAAACTACAACAGCAGCTCTCAAATCTTTTCTGAATTTATCTCTAAAATCAGATTTTCCACCTTTCTTACTAAGTAATTTTATGGCATGTATTTCAATGCCTTTATCAATAGGTTTTAACATATCGTACATGTTTAAAGCTACCACACTTGCGCCATGCATCGCTTCAACTTCAACACCCGTTTTATAAATTGTTTTTACCGTAAATAAAACGGTTATTTCTAAACCATCAATTTTATACTCAATGCCTGTAAACTCGATAGGCAAGGGGTGGCAATCAGGTAAAATATCTGGTGTGCGTTTTACACCTAGTAAACCTGCCGCTTTACTCATAGCGAATACGTTTCCTTTAGGAACGGTGTCATTCTCTATAGCAATAATAGTTTCAGGTTTACTAACTTTTACAATGGCTTGTGCTACGGCGGTTCTTAGTGTTGTACTTTTATTTGTGATATCGACCATTTTTCAATTGAATATTTATTATTTTTATTGATTATTTCCTGCTTGCTGTTTTTCTTGAAGCCATAAAGATTGCGGTTAATTAGCTAGATTCATTCAAAAGATTTTCTATTTTATTTTTCTCGATCAGGTTTTCATCCAAAGCAAATTCTAACCAAAAATTTGACTCATCAACTTCTTCAATAACTATACTAATTTTTGCAATAAAGCTTGGTTTTGATTGAGCAATACAGGTGGCTCGATAATTCGCAGCAACAGAAGTTGAGCACCTAATGAGCTGACCTTTTATATGATTTGAAAGATAAGTATTAGGTAATTCTTGAGTTATTTTAACACAGTTATGGGCAAATACTTTGGTTCTTTTTTTTAATAGTTCTTTCATGGTAGTTTAATAATAAATAGTCAATAAAAAATAATCAATTATTGACTTTCCATTGATGTGATTCATCCTCAAAAATTTCTTTACCAAATACAGGAACATCCGCTTTAATAGCTTCAACAATATATTCTAAAGCTTCAAAAACGACTTTTCGCCTTGGTGATGATACAAATACAAATAGGCATATTTCTCCAACTTTTACCATTCCTAAACTATGGTAGATGTGCATGCATGTTAAATCAAATTTCTCAAAAGCGGATTCTCGAATCTCGTGAAACTTTTGATTTGCCATGTCTTCATAAGCGGTATATTCTATGGCAGAAACTGTTTTATCATCAATATCATCCGCTCTTACTTGACCCAAGAAAATATTATGGGCACCAATACTTGTTTTAGTTTGATGTTTATAAATGGAGTTCCCAATAAAATCTGAGGTTATTGCGCCTTCTTGAAATACGTTTTTTGATTTTTTATTTTGCATTTGATACTGTTTTGTTGTGTGTTTTTATATAGTTTTTTATTTCTGAAGCACCTTGAGGTATACTAAAACAGTTATTAATATTTAATCCTTGCAATACTTTTACAGCGTGTTTACTGCGCATTCCTGATTTACAAAAAAGGGCTTTCTTTTTTGATAAATCAATTTTATGTAAACTAGTTTCTAATTCACTTAAAGGAATATAGGTAACGTTTAAATTGTCTACTTTGGGTTGTTCGTGAGACTCTCTTATATCAATAAATTGGATGTTTTTTTCTGAAACTATTTCGGATATTGAAACTTCTATTACTTCGATTTCACAGCCTATATTGATTTGCTTTTTCTCAAAACTATGTTCCTTATCTAAAACTAATTGAATAACAGTTTCATTTCGTTTTATTTTTAAAGTTGATATTTGTGATGTCAATGCATTATAGCAAAGTAATTTTCCTGAAAGTACGTTTCCAATTCCTAAAATAATTTTCAAAACTTCATTGGCTAGCATACTTCCAATAATTCCAGGTAGCACACCTAAAACGCCAATTTCTGAGCAATTTGGTACTGCATCTTTTTGAGGTGGATTTGGGAATAAACATCTATAACTTGGTCCGTTTTTATAATTGAAAACAGAAACCTGACCTTCAAACTTATAAATGGCTCCAAAAACTAAAGGCTTGTTTGTGATAATACAGGCATCGTTAACCAAATACCGGGTTTCAAAATTATCAGAACCATCAACAATAATATCGTATTGCAGAAATAGTTCAATTGCGTTTCGATAGTTCAATTGCTCAGGATATGCAATTATTGAGATGTCATCATTTAAATCCTTTAATCGTGCTTTAGCAGCAACAGCTTTGTTTTTGCCTAACGACGATTTACCAAATAAAACTTGACGTTGCAAATTAGATAACTCAACCACATCAAAATCGATGATGCCTATTGTTCCAACACCAGCAGCAGTAAGATATTGCAGCACAGGGCAACCTAAACCACCAGCACCAATAACTAATATTTTGGTATTAGAAATCTTATCTTGACCTACTTGTCCGATTTCTGATAATATGATATGTCTGTTGTATCTACTCATATTCCTGCGAAGGCAGGAATCTCTTCCTACCGTTTATGATTTTTGTTTCAGACCTGTTAGGTTTTCAAAACCTGACAGGTCTATTTACGTTAATTTATCCTCCAGCAAAAGGAGGTAACAAAGCAATGTCGCCACCTGTTAATTCTGTTTTACCAGAAACTAATTCTTGATTTTGTGCCACTTGAAAATCTTTATTTTTTAACGCGCTATATTTCGTATTAAGCGTTTCTAATAATTCAGAAATTAAACTTCCAGAAAACTCTAAAGATTCCTCTTCAGTATTAGTTACTTCAGCTATTTGTCCAAAATATTTAATGGTTATATGCATTTTTAAGGGCTTTTAATTCGTTTTGAGTATTCACATTCATTGTGGAAAACTCATGTTCTTTTTCTAGTATTATATTTTTTGATTTACAACTTTTAATAACAATCCGTAAGCGCCTTTCCTCATTTTTTAAAAAGGTATCAAAAGTGCTTGCGAGTTCTTTTTTATAAAGGGCTATTAAAGGCATGCTTTTACCTTGGCTTTCAACTTGAATAATTTGAGATTCATTATCAATATTATCAATCAGTTGTTGAAGAATTTCAGAAGATATAAGAGGAATATCGCAACTTAAAATCAAATTATATTCGTTTGATGAAGCTTCCAATCCAGAGTAAATCCCTGCTACAGGACCCGCATTTTTTGTAATGTCGTTTATGCGTTTTAATCCAAATATATCATAATCTTGATTATCAGAAACAATCATGATTTCAGAAACCAAAGGTTTTAAAGCATCAATACTATATTGCACGAAAGGTTTACCATTTAATAATAAGAAACCTTTGTCGGTTGCCATACGAGAGCTTTTTCCACCAGCTAAAATAATACCCGTTATGTTCTTTTTTTGTATCATTTATGTGAATATGAGTTTAACCGAAGCTATCATTAATACAAAGGCTAAAATATAACGTAAACGTTGATTGTTGATTTTTTTGCTGCCATAGTACCCGCCTAAAATGCCTCCAATAAGTGCAATAGCAACTAATAGAAATGATTCTTTTTCTATGGTTATGCCAATGCTAAATTGACCGACTAATGCCGAAGCTGAATTTACCCAAATGAATAGGGCAGAAACAGCCGCAGCTTCTTTCATTTTTCCCCAATGAAATAATAAAATGAGTGGCGTTAATATAATGCCACCGCCAATTCCTATTAGTCCAGAGAAGAATCCGATAATCGCACCAATAATAAGTCCTTGCCAAAGTTTTATAGCTTTAATTTTATCACTCTCTTTTCCAAAAACATTCAACATTTTAAGGATAGCAAATAGTAATAAAAGGGCTAATATCTTTTTGTAGATTGATGCATCGATGTCAAATCTACCACCAAATAAAGAGAATGGGATTGAAGTTATCGCAAATGCTAAAAATAATTTTTTATTAAAGTACCCTTCTTTATAATAATAATAGAACGAAATACCAGCCACAAAAATATTAAGCAATAGCGCAGTGGGTTTCATGCTTTCTGGTGCAAACGAAAATAAAGCCATAAGTGCCAAATAGCCACTTGCGCCACCATGGCCTACACTAGAGTATAGAAACGAGACTATCGGTAGGATTAGTAAAAAGAGATATATGTTTTCGTTTTGTAGCATTTAGTTAATTGTGCCTAAAGTGAACTAAAGTATTTAAAGTTATAAGTGTTCTCAAGTATTTAAAGTTTGTTAGATATTGAAGTGAAAAGGGCTAAAAGCTCTTTGGCTTCTTTCATTACTAGATTTAATTTACCATTTTCAATCCAATTCAAATCATTTATTATTTCTAACCAATATTCAGTTTCACTAGCTTCACTTTCAGATATTTAAATTTTATTCTTGAAATTTCTTTTACTTCGAGAGCGATTTGCTTCTCGATAATTGGCTCCAATACTTGTGCCTGATTTTGTAATTTGATTTTTAATGACTTTAACTTCTATGGAGTTAGGTAAAGCACTTGATAATTTGATTATGGATATTCCAAATTGTCTTGTTCTATATTCTAACTTTTTTGCAAATTCCTTATGATCCATTTCTTAAACTTTAGGCATTTTAAATACTTTTAACTTTAGACACTTATAGTAATTCAATTTTTTTTAACTGCTTGTCTAAAAACTTCCAACAATTCCTATTAATTTCATCAAAAGCTTTAACTAAGGATTTTCCATATTCAGTGAGTTCTGCACCACCGCCACCTTTGCCACCAATAGTATTTATGGTCACAGGTTTTTTAGCAGATTTATTTACTGAATCCAACAATTGCCATGCTTTTTTATAAGATATATTTAAAGATTTTGCAGCTTTTGAAAGTGACCCCTTTTCCTGAATGGCTTTCAATAAATGAACTCTGCCTTCACCAAGAAGTACATGGTCTTCAGATTCAATCCAAATGCGACTTTTTATTTTATATCCCATAATAAATCTTTTTAAACTGGTAATTGAATCACTTCTAAAGTATCTCCTTTTTTAATTTTTGAAATAGCTTCTGAAGCATAAACCAACGCATTAGAAAGCGCAAAAGTTTGTAACATTGAGGAGTTTTGACCTTCTAAAATTTCAACGTTACCTTCATTATAAATCGCTTTTAAAAATTGCGGTCGGTCTCCTTTCTTTTCAAAATTCGAAATGGATTTTGCTTTAATTCTAGGCAATTCCAAAACATCGCGATTCATTAGTTTTTGCAACGCGATATATACATAAACATAAAAACAAGATAACGCAGCTGCAGGATTTCCAGGCAACGCAAAAATTTGAGTATTATTTTTTTTTCCGTAGAATAAAGGTTTCCCAGGTTTCTGTTTTACTTTATAAAATAGTTCTTCAACTTGTAATTCATTTAAAGCTTTGCCAACAAAATCATAATCGCCAACTGAAATTCCACCGGTAATTAGCACTAAATCATTACTATCAATAACAGATTTAAGTTTAGAAACCGTTTTCTCATAAATATCTTCAACTTTATGTAGTGTAACATCATAATATTTCAAATTATAAAGTGCAGTTAAAAGCATTTTTGAATTGCTCTCGTAAATTTTTCCGTAGCTTAAATCTTGTCCAGCTTCAATCAATTCATTGCCTGTAGTTACAATGGCTATGTTAGGTTTTCTAAACACAGAAACTTTAGTAATTCCTAAAGAAATTAAATAACCAATAGCAGCAGGAGATAATTTTGTGCCTTTTTTTAAAGCAATAGCTCCAATTTTTACTTGTTCACCCAGAGGGCGAATATTTAGCTCTAAAGCTACTTGATATTCAATAGTTATTGTATTTCCATTTGACACTACCTTTTCTTGCATCATAACTGCATTTGCAGTATTTGGAACTGGAGCACCAGTAAAAATTCTAACGGCTTCACCCTTTTTTAAACTAGGTTGATGTGCATCACCAGCTTTTACTTCGCCAACTAATGTATAATCTAAACCGTCGTGTAAATTCAAAGCATAACCATCCATTGCTGATTGTCTAAATGGTGGCATATTAATAGGCGAGTAGATGTCTTCGAATAGTATATAGCCACCCGCTTTTTCTGCTTTTTTAGTAGTTTCTTTTAAAAGTGGTTTACCATTATGTTTAACAATTGAAATAGCATCAGAAATAGAAATCATAAAACTTATCGTTATGTCCTAACAAATATAACGAAATAAAAAATGAATTTCTATAAATTCAAATACATTTCTTACATTTAAGCGTTAAACAAAAAATATGCTTAAAAAAGTTTTTGGTAGTGCCGTTTTTGGGGTGGAAGCGACAACTATTACAGTTGAAGTGAATGTAGATTCAGGAATTGGTTATCATTTAGTTGGCTTACCAGATAACGCCATTAAGGAAAGTAATTACCGTATTGCTGCGGCATTGCAAAATAACGGTTATAAAATCCCTGGAAAAAAGATAACTATTAATATGGCACCTGCCGATTTACGAAAGGAGGGAAGTGCTTACGATTTAACGCTTGCCATCGGGATTCTAGCAGCATCAAAACAAATTCAAGATCCAGATTTAGAAAAATTTTTAATTATGGGCGAATTGTCGCTTGACGGAAGTTTACAACCCATAAGAGGTGCTTTACCAATTGCTGTTAAAGCCAGAGAAGAAGGTTATAAAGGTTTTATTTTGCCATCTCAAAATGCCAAAGAAGCTGCTATTGTTGATGGGTTAGAGGTATATGGCGTTGATAATATTAAACAAGTTATCCAGTATTTTGACAAAGGAGAAGCTTTAGAGCAAACCATTATAAATACCCGCGAAGAGTTTTATAAAAACCTGGATTTTCCTGAGTTTGATTTTAGTGATGTAAAAGGACAAGAAGGCATTAAACGCTGTATGGAAATTGCTGCTGCTGGTGGCCATAATATTATTTTAATTGGTCCACCAGGAGCAGGTAAAACCATGTTAGCAAAACGTTTACCAAGTATTTTACCACCAATGACGTTGCATGAAGCTTTGGAAACCACCAAAATACATTCGGTTGTTGGTCGTGTAAAAGATACTGGACTCATGGCGCAACGGCCATTTAGGAGTCCGCATCATACCATTAGCGATGTCGCTTTAGTTGGCGGTGGTGCTTTCCCACAACCCGGTGAGATTTCATTATCCCATAACGGCGTGTTGTTTTTAGATGAATTACCCGAATTTAAACGTGGTGTTTTAGAAGTGTTACGCCAACCTTTGGAGGATAGGGAAGTGACTATTTCACGAGCAAAATTCACAGTTACGTATCCATCATCGTTTATGTTAGTAGCAAGTATGAATCCGAGTCCGGGAGGTTATTTTAATGATCCTGATGCGCCCGTAACGTCTAGTCCTGCAGAAATGCAACGTTATTTAAGTAAAATTTCAGGGCCTTTATTAGATAGAATTGATATTCATATAGAAGTGACTCCTGTGCCTTTTGAAAAACTATCGGATGATAGAAAAGGTGAAACGTCTGTTGATATTAGAAAACGTGTAACCAGAGCCAGAGAATTACAAACTAAACGTTTTGCAGAGAGTAACTCAGTGCATTATAATGCACAAATGAATACCAAACAAATAAGAAAGCATTGTCTTTTAGATGAAGGCTCAAAGCAACTCTTAAAAACGGCTATGGAACGTTTAAATTTATCAGCTCGAGCTTATGATAGAATACTTAAAGTTTCCAGAACCATTGCCGATTTAGAAGGTGTTGCTGAGGTAAATGGCTCACATATTAGTGAGGCGATTCAATACAGGAGTTTAGATAGAGAAGGGTGGTTGGGGTGATAAATTTCTGTGTATATAAGATTCTCTAAGTCAGTGACTACTTACTAGTATAAGCGTCACGCTCGTAATATTAAGGTTAATTAAAATGAGTAGAAAATATAAATTTCACAATAAACAAGGTGCATATTTTATAAGTTTTGCCACGGTTTATTGGTTGGATATTTTTGTACGTCAAATTTATTTTAGTGTTTTAGAAGAAAGTATAAGTTATTGTAGAGCAGAAAAAGGCATGGAAGTATACGCTTATTGTTTTATGCCAAGTCATGTACATTTAATATTTCGTTCATTAAATGATGATCCTTCTGGATTAATTCGAGATATTAAAGGATTTACAGCTAGAAAATTGATAAAAGCTATTGAAGAAAATCCGAAAGAAAGTAGAAAAGACTATTTATTATGGATGATGAAGCGTGCAGGCAAAAAGAATAGTAATATTAAGAAGTATCAATTTTGGCAACAACATAATAAACCTATCGAATTATGGAGCGATAAAGTGATTCAACAGAAAATAAATTATATTCATAATAATCCTGTTGAAGCTGGATTTGTAACTAATCCAATAGATTGGAAATATAGTAGTGCAAGAAATTATCAGGAAGATCAAACAGTTTTAGAAATAGATGTATAAATTTAAATAGTACTCATTATGTCGCTAGCGCGAGCGTCACGCTCGTGACCGTATGAGTAAGAATATA
>JBAQZZ010000281.1:0-6524 GCA_049791475.1 Flavobacteriaceae bacterium
ATTCGAGTGAATTTTACTCATTTTTATGAGTGAAATTAGTATCGAGAATAAAATTTTTCATTTCAAAACCTGTTCTCGATACAATTTTCTGTTGAAAATTACTCGAACTGACATCTGGTTTGTCAAAATAAATCAAAATGCACAACGGGTTATCGTTATTTATTCAAAGCTTTGCATATCTACAAGCTTTTTGTAAACACCATTTTTAGCAATGAGTTGATTATGTTTTCCTTGTTCAACAATTTCTCCTTTGTTTAATACTACTATTTGATCTGCATTTTGAATTGTAGACAATCTGTGAGCAATAACAATTGAGGTTCTGTTTTTCATCATGTTCTCAAGTGCAACTTGAACTAAACGTTCACTTTCTGTATCTAAAGCTGAGGTGGCTTCATCTAAAACCATAATAGGTGGGCTTTTTAATACAGCTCGTGCAATACTTAAGCGCTGTTTTTGCCCGCCGGAGAGTTTGTTGCCAGAATCACCAATATTAGTTTCAATATTTTCAGATAAATCTTTAACAAATTCCCAGGCATTTGCCACTTTTAAGGCTTCTATAATAGCTTCATCATCAGCATTATCATTACCCAATTTTAGGTTGTTTTTTATACTATCATTAAAAAGAATTGCATCTTGGGTTACAATACCTAATTGACTTCTTAACGAATTTGTTGTTAAATCTCGAATATCGATACCATCAATTAAAATTTGACCTTTATTTACATCGTAAAAGCGCGTAATTAAGTTAGCAATAGTAGATTTTCCGCTACCAGATTGTCCAACTAAAGCAACCGTTTTTCCTTTAGGAATTATAAGCGAGAAATTTTTTAATACATAGTCATCTTGATACTTAAACGAGATGTTTTTGAATTCTATTTCAGAATCAAAACTTGTTTTAATTATAGCGTTTTCTCTATCTTTCAATGGATTTGGAGTGTCAATAATTTCTTGAATCCGTTCAGCAGCTGCTCCACCTTTTTTTATGTTGTATAAACCACGAGAAATAGCTTTTGCTGGTGTTAATATATTATAAGCTAAACCCATATATATTAGAAAACTAGTGCTATCAAGCGCTAAATTAACATCTTTATTAAGCACTAAACTACCGCCATACCACAAAATAACGGCTATCATACAAATGCCTAAAAATTCACTGGCAGGAGATGCTAAGTTTTGTCTGTTTAGAAGTTTGTTTGAAAAATGGTAAAATCGACTTGTTGATTCTTGAAATTTTTCATTGAATTTTTCTTCAGCATTAAACCCTTTTATAATTCGTAATCCGGTTAAAGTTTCTTCTAGTGTCGATAAAAATGTGCCTTGTTCTTTTTGAACACGATCAGATTTTCGTTTTAAACTTTTGCCGATTCTAGAAATAATGATACTCATTATTGGAATAAAAATGAACACAAATAGGGTAAGTTGCGGACTAATAATAAGCATGGCAACTATAGTGAATAAAATGGTTAATGGTTCTCTAATGATAAGTTCTAAAACAGATAAAAAAGAATATTGTAAATCTAAAACATCGCTTGTTACGCGCGATAAAATATCGCCTTTACGTTGTTCAGAAAAATAAGAAAGTGGTAATTCAACAGTTTTTTTATATACTTTATTTCTTATATCTCTAATTACACCATTTCTTAAAAAAACGAGGAAATAATTTGCTAAATAGCCTGCTATATTCTTAAGTAAAAACATAACAATAACTAGTCCAACTACAAAAACTAAGGCTTTTGAATTATCGCCACCAGTAAATTGATTCATGTAAAAGGCTAAGTAGTTTTCAGCAAAATCTCCAATTTCCATTAAACCTGTAAATGTTGGTTTTGTAGTTGGAATAACCTTGTCTTGCTCAAAAATAACATCGAGCATAGGTTTTAGTGCTACAAAGGATAGCGTACCAAATAAAGCAAAAAACACATTAGAAATAATGTGTCCTATGGCAAAACTTTTATAAGGCTTTGCATACTTTAAAATATTTAAAAAATGATTCATTAAATAAGATTCATATCTTTTAAAATAGCGTCAGCTTTATTATCAAGTGAAATTTCAGTGTCATTAAAATGGTCTACAGATGCTAGTTTAGTATTCACGCTTACATAGAATTTTATTTTCGGTTCTGTACCGCTTGGTCGTAATGCGACCTGACTACCATCTTCTAAATAATAAATAATAACGTTAGATTTAGGAATATCAATTTTTGTTTGCTCACCAGTAATCATGTTTTTAGATATGGATAAATCGTAATCTTCAAGCTTTACAACTTTAGAGCCGTTAACTATTTTTAAAGGATTATCACGTGCATCAGTCATCATTTGCTTAATTTCTTGAGCACCTTCAATACCTTTTTTAGTTAATGACACTAATTTTTCTTTAAAACAGCCATGTTCAACATAAAGTTTTAAAAGTTCTTCATAAAAAGAACTTCCGTTTGATTTTGTAATTGCAGCAATTTCACAAGCTAAAAGGGTTGAAGTTACGGCGTCTTTATCGCGAACAAAATCGCCAACCATAAAGCCAAAACTTTCTTCGCCACCACCAATAAAATCTAATTCTGGAAAATCTTGAATTAACTTCGCAATCCATTTAAAACCTGTTAAAACAATTTTATTATCAACACCATAAGCATCTGCTAAATTGTTTAGCATTGGCGTTGAAACTATAGTCGTAGCAATAAATTCTTTACCTTTTATTTTGCCCTCTGCTTTCCATTGTTTTAAAAGGAAATCTGTCATCATTAGCATGGTTTGATTTCCGTTAAGCAATTGTAATTTATTTTCAGAATTACGAACGGCAACACCTAATCTATCACTATCAGGATCTGTTCCTATAACAATATCTGCATTTACTTTTTCGGCTAATTCTAAAGCCATTTTTAAAGCTGCAGGTTCTTCTGGGTTAGGCGATTTTACTGTTGGGAAATCTCCATTTGGGACTTCTTGTTCTTTTACAATATGTACATTTTTATAACCGGCCCGCTTTAAAGTTTCTGGAACTGCAGTAATTGAGGTGCCGTGAAGTGATGTAAATACAATGGTTAAATCGTCTTTTGCAGCTTGAGTAGCTCCTACACATCCATTTTCAACAGAGGCATTAATAAATACGTCATCTACATCCTTTCCTATATAATGAATTAAATCATCATTAGGATTAAACTTAATATCAGCATAATCTAAAGCATTAATCATGCTAATTACAGCTTCATCGTGCGGTGGTACTAATTGCCCACCATCTTGCCAATACACTTTATAACCGTTATATTCTGGGGGATTATGCGACGCTGTTAAAACGATACCACAATGGCAGTTTAAATGTTTTACTGCAAATGATAATTCTGGGGTTGTTCTTAAATCTTCAAAAAGATACACCTCAATACCATTGGCTGAAAACACATCGGCAACAACTTTTGCTAGTGTTTTACTATTATGTCTACAATCAAAAGCAATAACAGCTCTTGGTTTTTCATTTGGAAATTGTTTGTGCAAATACGCACTCAAACCTTGGGTGCTTTTGCCTAATGTATATTTATTAATACGGTTGGTACCAACGCCCATAACACCGCGCATACCACCGGTTCCAAATTCTAAGTCTTTGTAAAAACTTTCTTGAATATCTTTAGGATTACTGGCAATACTATTTTTTATAGTATTCTGCGTTTCTTCATCAAAAGCAGGCGTTAACCATGCGTTAATTCGGTCTAAAATTTTTGGTTCGATGTGTATCATAATTGTATTAATATATTGAACTCATTAAACAAAAATAAACAATTGCACTAGAAAATGGCTTAAATATGTTACCATTTTAGCCTAAAAACCATTTTAATAGTTTTCTAGATTAAATTTAATTCATCTTTAATTAAATAGCGTTTTTTGTCGGGACGATTTCTTAAAACAATTTCACCTAAAAAGCCAGCAACAAAAAATTGTGTGCCAATAATCATGGTAGAAAGTGCAATGTAAAATTGAGGGCGTTGGGTAATAAGTCTGCCAGCTGGGTTTAAAAACATTTTATCTATTCCAAGATATAATGCAAAGCCAAAACCAATAGTAAACATAATGAAACCCAAAGCACCAAATAAATGCATTGGGCGTTTACCAAAACGCGATAAAAACCATATGGTTATTAAATCTAGAAAACCATGAACAAAGCGATTCATACCAAATTTAGTTTCGCCATATTTTCTGGCTTGGTGTTGCACCACTTTTTCGCCAATATTTGAAAACCCTGCATTTTTAGAAAGTAATGGGATATAACGATGCATTTCCCCATTAACATCAATGTTTTTTATAACATCAATATGGTAGGCTTTTAGTCCGCAATTAAAATCATGTAATTTAACGCCTGATGTTTTTCTGGCAGCCCAATTAAAAAGTTTTGACGGTAAGTTTTTTGAAATCACAGAATCGTAACGTTTCTTTTTCCAACCAGAAACTAAATCGAAACCATCATTTTTAATCATGTTGTATAATTCTGGTATCTCATCAGGATTATCCTGTAAATCGGCATCCATAGTAATAATAACGTCACCTTTTGCCTTTTCAAAACCTGCGTGAAGTGCTTGAGATTTTCCAAAATTTCTTAAAAAACGGATGCCTTTAACATTTTTATTCTTTTCAGCGAGTTGCGAAATTATTTTCCAAGAATCATCGGTACTACCATCATCAATAAAAATAATTTCATAGGAATAGTTGTTAGATTGCATCACTTTTACAATCCAATCTTGCAATTCTGTTAAAGAATCTTGTTCGTTTAGTAGTGGTATGACTACTGATATGTTCATTTAAAAAGGATTGGATTATTATATTTCAGATTCAAAAATACTGAATTTATTTGGTGTCTGGCTTACTTTTCTGCATTGCTGCGGAAACCAATAGCCCAATAATACATATAGGGAGTAAATAATTAAAAATCAATCCTTGGAAAACATTTGAGATAGAATATAAATTTTCAGATTTAGCTTTATTTACAGTGGTTTCAATTTCTTCTGCTGATTTTTTCATCGTTTTAAACACTTCAACCATTCTTTCAATACTTTTTTCTTTCAAAACATCAGCAGCATCTGTATCTATAAAATTGAATAACAGATAACTAGCTAAAGAACTTAAAACTAATCCAACTAAAATGGTAATAAAATATGAGGTAAACGCATCCTTGAAAGATAAAAAACCATTAAAATTTATTTTGGTTTTTACCATAGTTATTATTCCAAATACTATGACTATTAGGTATATAGATATGCCATACCAGAAATTCACAAATAAATCAAGATTAATTATATACGCTAAAATCATTAAAACTGTTAAAGTGATTCCAAGATACAAGCCGAAATTTTTAGCAATAAAATTCAGAGATTTTTTCATGTATTTTCTATATTATTTATTTTGAGCCCAAAGATACCAAATCAATACATTTGTTTAGTGAAATAAAATTTATAAAAAATATTGCTCATTTGTAAAAAATACTTAAATTTGCATTCCAAAATTGAAAAGAATTAAAGTATTTAGCGATGAGAAAAGGTATACACCCAGAAAATTATAGATTAGTAGCATTTAAAGACATGTCTAATGATGATGTGTTCTTAACAAAATCTACAGCAAACACTAATGAAACTTTAGAAGTTGACGGTGTTGAATATCCATTAATTAAAATGGAAATTTCTAGAACATCTCATCCTTATTACACTGGTAAATCTAAATTAGTAGATACTGCTGGTCGTATTGATAAGTTCAAAAACAAATACGCTAAGTTTAAAAAATAAATTTTGCGCAATATCATATTTATTAAGCCTTTCAATTTTGAAAGGCTTTTTTATTATATACAATTCATCTATTTTTGTTTAAACTTTAGTTTAAGAGAGAAGACACAAAACTTCTAACTTCTAACTTCTAACTTCTAACTTTAAAATGAATTACATTCTTTTCGACGGACCATTTCGTAATAATTTATTGCCTTTTACTTTCACTAGGCCCGTAGCAGATCTTAGAATTGGTATTTTAACCATTCGAGAAAAGTGGGAAACTTTTTTAGATACCACCACCACAACAGTTACTGAAGATTATCTGTCAGATAAATATCCAATGGTGGAAATGGACGAAAATGTAATGATTAATGCATCGTATCTGCCAAATTTTGAATTGATAGAAATGGTAAAAGATTTAAAAGAAAATCAAGCTATTTTTAAAGATGACCATGTTATTGCTTTTTTTACCAAAGAAACTCAAGATGACATTGATTTTGCTACGTTTGAAGCTATAGAATTTAATGGAGATATTTTAATAATAGAAAATACTTGGGATATTTTTGCTAAAAACGCTGAAGCTATTCAAGATGATTTTAATTTAATTACAAAAGACAGGAAATCACAACCCATTCCATCAAGTAATAATGTTATTGCGCCAGAAAATATTTTTCTTGAAGAAGGTGCGAAATTAGAATTTACAACACTAAACGCAAGTAACGGGCCAATTTATATTGGTAAAAATGCTGAAATTATGGAAGGTTCAATAATCCGTGGTGCTTTAGCT
>JBAQZZ010000282.1:0-5205 GCA_049791475.1 Flavobacteriaceae bacterium
GTTTCTTTTACAAACTCCATAGGTAAGGTTTCATGACCAAAATGATCTGGCCTATCTGTGTACGATTCTAATAACCATGCACCTCGCGAGCCTAGTGCGCCATCGCAGTTTAACTTCACCGATCGTATTGTAACCAAATGATCTGGATCTACAAATGGCCCTTTTACATACCATTCGCTTAGTAACTCTTTATCCCAACCGGTAAGCATCGCATATATTCGGGTCTTCATTTTACCTTCTGTTTTCATTTTATCATAAAGGGCAATAGTTTTTTTTGGAATACCTGCATCATGAAAACTTGTTATACCATTTTCATGGCATGCACGAACAGCCAATTCAAACGCTTTAATATCTGTTTCGGGTGTTTCTCTAGGAATATGTTTGGCAATTAAAGATTGTGCACGCTCGTTAAAAATACCTGTAGGTCTGCCAAGAGCATCTACTATAACTTCTCCGCCTTCTATTTCAAAGTTTTTAATACCTTCTTTTGCTAAAACTTGTAAACCTGCGATTTCCATGGCTTTACTATTAGCAAAACCAGCATGACCACTAGCGTGCCCTAGATAAACTGGATTATTAGGTGATACGTCGCTAAGTAAATTGTGGGTTTGAAAACCTTTAACCATATCAATAGGCAAAGAATCCCATTTGCTTTGGTGCCAGCCTCTGCCTGTAATCCATTCTCCTGGTTTTGCCGTTTTTACGCGTTCTGCAACAGCATCAATAATTTCTTGATAACTTGTGGTGTTTATTAAATCGAGATTTAGTTCATTATAGCCCAATCCCATAAAATGACCGTGACCTTCAATTAAACCAGGTGTCATGGTTTTTCCTTTTAAATCGATAAGTTGTGTTTGCTCATTTTTAAATTGTTCAGCTTCAGCCAGATTTCCCGTGAAAATAATAAGGTTGTCTTTAACAGCAACAGCCTCAACTGTAGTTAGTGTTGAGTCTACAGTGTAAATGGTGCCACCGTAAATAAGCATAGTTGCAAATTCTTTATCAGTGTTAGCGCATGAAGTAATGAGTAATAAAATGATTGTAAGACATGCAAAAGATAATCGTAATTTCATAGGGTTAGTTTTAGACCTTTAAATTACAATAATTATCCAAATTTGGAAGTAATAATTAATATTTATGGAACGGGGTCATATCCAGAACCTCCCCAAGGATGACAGCTAAAAATACGCTTAATGGCTAACCAACCACCTTTGAATACGCCATGTTTTTTGAGTGCTTCTTTACTGTAATGTGAACATGTTGGTTGAAATCTACAAGTTGCAGGCGTGATAGGTGATATGAAAGTTTGATAGACTTTTATTAAAAACAGAAACGGTGCTATCAGTAGTTTTTTTAACATTATACTTGTCATTCCCTCGAAGGAGGGAATCTTTTTAATATTAGTTTAAAAGTGGATTCCGCATCAAGTACGGAATGACAAAAAAGATTAGTTTACAGAAAACGTAGTTCCATCTTTACCATCTTTAAGCTCAATACCAACTTCGGCCAATTCATCACGAATTTTATCAGATAATGCAAAATCTTTATTCACTCTTGCTTCTTGACGAAGTTTAATTAAAACAGAAATAGCTCCAGATAATTTATTAGTTCCAGAATCATTTTTAGAAGTGTTCAATAAGCCTAAAACATCAAAAACAAAAATGTTTATGGTATCTCTAAGCGTTTTTAAATCTTCTGTATTTAAAGTTTCAGAACCCTCTTTTATTTGATTGATATACTTTACAGCTTCGAATAAATGAGCGATTAAAATAGGTGTATTAAAATCGTCATTCATAGCATCATAGCAAGACTGTTTCCATGCATTGATATCAATAGTTGAGGTTTCTGAAGGTTTTAATTCTTCTAAAATAGAAACGGCATCCATTAATCTGTAAAACCCTTTTTCGCTAGCTAATAATCCGCCATCTGTTAAATCAAGTACGCTTCTGTATGAAGATTGCATCATAAAAAACCGAATAACACTAGGGCTATATGCTTTAGACATAATCGTGTTATTTCCAGATAATAATTCAGCTGGGTTTATAATATTCCCCGTTGTTTTAGACATCCGTTGTCCGTTCAATTCCAACATATTGGCATGCATCCAATAGTTAACTGGCGGCTTACCTTTTGCAGCTTCATTTTGCGCAATTTCACATTCGTGATGAGGAAATTTTAAATCCATTCCGCCACCATGAATATCAAATTGATTGCCCAAATACTTCGTACTCATTGCACTACATTCTAAATGCCAACCCGGGAATCCATCACTCCAAGGCGAAGGCCAGCGCATAATATGTTGAGGTTCGGCTTTTTTCCATAGTGCAAAATCTTGTGGATTTTTTTTGTCACTTTGGCCATCTAATTCGCGAGTATTATGAATTAAATCTTCAAGTTTACGCTTGCTTAATATGCCGTAATTATTAGTTTCATTGAATTTATGAACATCAAAATATACAGAACCATTAACCTCATAAGCAAAACCATTTTCAATGATGGTATTTATGAGTTCAATTTGTTCAATAATATGTCCCGTAGCGGTGGGCTCAATGCTTGGTGGTAAAAAATTAAGCGTATTTAGAATATTATGAAAATCGACAGTGTAACGCTGAACCACTTCCATAGGTTCAATTTGTTCTAAACGTGCTTTTTTTGTGATTTTATCTTCACCAACATCAGCATCATTTTCTAAATGGCCGGCATCTGTTATGTTTCTAACATAGCGTACTTTATAACCTAAATGCTTCAAGTACCTAAAAATCATATCAAAAGACATAAACGTCCTTACATTTCCTAAATGTACATTACTGTAAACCGTTGGGCCACAAACATACATGCCTACACAACCCGAGTCTATAGGTTTGAAAATTTCTTTTTTACCAGAAAGTGAATTGTATAGTTTTATTTGTTGATTCTCGTATAGATGCATTACTGATTGATTGGTTTGTTGGAAACTAGCTTAAAACTTAGTATCTAATTTTATATAGTCTAAAAACTCGCGTCTTACGGCTTTGTCTTTAAATTTTCCACCAAATTCTGAAGTTACCGTACTGCTTTCAATGTCTCTTATTCCTCTAGAATTTACACACAAATGTTTTGCATCAATTACACAAGCGACGTCCTGAGTGTTTAAAACCTCTTGAAGTTCTTTTACGACCTGTATGGTTAGGCGTTCTTGTACTTGTGGGCGTTTTGCAAAATAATCAACAATGCGGTTCATTTTAGATAAACCAACAACTGTACCATTAGAAATATAAGCAATATGGGCTCTACCAACTATAGGTAATAAATGGTGCTCGCAAGTTGAATATACTGTAATGTTTTTTTCAACAAGCATTTCGCCATACTTGTATTTATTCTCAAAAGTGGAAGCGCTTGGTTTTTTATCTGGATCTAAACCACCAAAAATTTCTTTTACAAACATTTTTGCAACGCGGTTTGGTGTGCCACTTAAGCTATCATCTGTTAAATCAAGACCTAATGTTTCCATTATATGGCGAACATCATCTTTAATAATGTCTATTTTCTCTTCGTTAGTTAATTTGAATGCATCATTACGCATTGGCGTATTGGATGATGTGCTTATATGGTCATCTCCTAAAGATTCAAATTCTTCTAAATTATTTCCAAATTTCATCTGTATATTTTTATTATTTTAATTTGGTCAGATGTAATTCGCCATTAAAGATATCGTGTAATGTTGCGTCTTTAAAATGGCTCATTTCATACGTAAAAAATCAGGTTTTAGGGTGCAAAGATAAGTAATTCCGATTTGTTATGTTTTATCTTAACAAACAATTATACAGTGCCATTAGTCTGTGTTTTACATTTTGCATTACAGCTAAAAATGAAAAAAGCTCGAACTTTTAGGATTCGAGCTTTTTCAGTAACTATTTTTTTTGATTTAAATATTGAAACTCAAAGATAAGGTTAAGTTTGAGTTGTTTCTATCAATACTAACAGTGTCAGTTAAACCAACGTTATATAAAGGAGTTTCGTCTGTTCTATTCCAGCTATCATAGGTAAGATCTAATCTTGTATTTCCAAAACTATAACCCAAGCCTAAGGAATATCCTGTTAAATCTCCAACGGTAAAGCCATCTACATAAGGGCTTTCTTCAAAACGGTAACCACCTCTAAAACTTACTTGCTTTACTTTATATTCGCCACCAAGTCTGTAGGTAGAAGCGCTGGTTAAAACATTATTAATGTCATTATTTAAGGCCGTATAATCGCCAGTAGGTTTAAATTGTGTTTTACTATAATCTTTTACAGAATAATCAAAACTTATTAAGCCTTGTTTAGTAAATACATAAGCTAAACTACCTGTAACTTTAGCTGGTGTTTGTAATTTGTATCGAGGGTAAACATTTATGATATCTGAAATAAAACTAATGTTTGGGTCTGCTAAATTAGAATCTATAAATTGTGTTGTTGATTCCTCAATATTATACCAAGTAGGAGAATCATAAGTTAATCCAATTCTAAACTCTTGAGTTAATTTTGCAATTGCACCTAGTTGAAAAGAAAACCCATTTCCTCTAGTAGATAAAGTATTTCCAAAATCAATTTGAGTAACAAGAGAGCTAGCATTATTATTATCTTCTAATAACAATGTAGATCTTTGATAATCAATAAAATGTGAGTTTAAGTTTAGGCCAAGATAAAGATTGTCTTCGTATTGTGTTGCGAGGTTAAAAGTGAATTTACCATTAAAACCAGTAGAACTATACGTGTAGTCTTGATCAAAAGTTCCATCACCTAAATTGGAAAAATAAGTCGTATTATCATCATCATCTGCACCTGGTTCAATTATAAATGATTGATATCCTAAAAAAGCTTGTTGATGAGCAAAACCAAATGCTCTGCCTATATCATTGTATGCATCTTCAATAAATTCACCATCTAATAAAGAAATATCGCCAAGTCTTACGCCATCAGCATAATTTAGAAAATATAAATCAATAGATTGGTTGTTTGTATTAGTTCCAAATGCAAACCAATTATCTTCATAGCTATTGGTTTTTTCGTAATTAACACCAAGTGTAAATTTCCGCCAAGGTGAAGTATTTTTACTGGCAAAAACAAAAACGGCACCACCTTGGTTAATATCAAAATTTGATTCGCTTGATGTGCCTAATCCATTAAAATACTGTGTATTATTTTCAGTATCTAAGTTTGATAGCGTAAACGATGCATGACTTT
>JBAQZZ010000283.1:0-3518 GCA_049791475.1 Flavobacteriaceae bacterium
TATTATAACATAGATAAGGCATTAGCTCAATTCGCAGAAAGCCAATTATATCAAGGTGTTTCTAATCAACAATTCACTATTACTGCTGCAAATAATTTGGCAAACTTTTTAAGTGATGTTTTAGATAATATGGAAGAGAATATGAGTATGTCTCCAGGTAAAGGCGGTCAGGGCGATATGCAATTACCAGATATTATCATGAGTCAAGAAGAGCTTAATAAGATGATGGAAGAAGGCATGAAAAAAGGAGAAGAAGGCAAACCTAAAGATGGCGAAGGTAAAAAAGAGGGTGAAGGCAAAAAGGAAGGTGAGCAAGGTGAAAATGGTGAACAAGGAAAAGAAAAAGGTGAAGGAAAAAACGGAAATCAAACAGGTGGCGAAGGAGAAGGGTCTAGTGAAGACTCAAACAGGTTACTTTATGAGATTTACCAACAACAACAACAATTACGTCAAGCATTAGAAGAACGATTATCTAAAGACGGAAAAGCTAAAGGTGGAAATGGTGACGCTCTGATTCGTCAAATGGAAAACATTGAGTTAGATTTATTGAATAAAGGTTTTACCAATCAAACACTTCAAAAAATGATGGCTTTAAAACATCAATTATTGAAATTAGAAAACGCAACCTTTCAACAAGGTGAAGATGATAAACGAGAATCTGAAACCAATAAAAATAATTTCAATAATAACTCTAATAATCAAATTCCAAGGGCTAAACAATATTTTAAAACTACAGAAATATTGAACCGACAAGCATTACCTTTGCAGCAAGTTTACAAAAAGAAAGTGCAAGAATATTTTAAACAAGAAAATGATTAGTTTTAATTACGAAACAGATTTTAATTTACAAAACGAATCTGTTATTTCTAGTTGGATTTCTGATGTTATTTCCGCAGAAGGTTTTAAACAAGATGAAATAAATTATGTGTTTTGTGATGATGATTATCTTCATAAATTAAATGTAGAATTCTTAAAACATGATACATTAACTGATATTATAAGCTTTGATTATTCCATAGGAAAAATAATACAAGGCGATATTTATATTTCTATTGAGAGAGTTCAAGATAATGCTAGAGATTTCAAGGTTTCATTTGATAAAGAATTACAACGGGTTATCATCCATGGTATATTACATTATTGTGGTTATAAAGATAAGGCTGATGAAGACGCAAAATTGATGCGTAATAAGGAAAACCACTACTTATCTCATCTTGAATTAAATTAAAGATTTCATTGTATATTTGCACACTTAAATTTTAGCGGTGTTCCACGTGGAACATGAATTTATTTATAACCAGGAATTATGTTTAATGAGGTTTATGATGTTATAGTTGTTGGAGCAGGTCACGCAGGAAGTGAAGCCGCTGCTGCCGCTGCTAATATGGGAAGCAAAACTTTGCTTATTACCATGAACTTACAAAATATTGCGCAGATGTCGTGCAATCCTGCCATGGGTGGCATTGCTAAAGGGCAAATTGTTCGAGAGATTGATGCTCTTGGTGGTTATAGTGGAATAGTTTCTGACACATCTGCCATTCAGTTTAAAATGCTAAATAAATCTAAAGGGCCCGCGATGTGGAGTCCAAGAGTTCAAAGCGATAGAATGCGTTTCGCTGAAGACTGGAGATTGCTTTTAGAAGCAACACCAAATCTTGATTTTTACCAAGAAATGGTATCAAGTTTGTTAGTTGATAAAGACAAAGTTGTTGGTGTCAAAACATCTTTAGGAATTGAAATTAAAGGCAAATCAGTTGTGCTTACTAACGGCACTTTTTTAAATGGATTGATTCATATAGGAGATAAGAATTTTGGAGGAGGTAGAGCAGGCGAAAGAGCCGCAACAGGAATAACTGAACAGCTCGTTAATTTAGGTTTTGAATCTGGTAGAATGAAAACTGGAACACCTCCAAGAGTAGATGGCAGATCGCTAGATTTTTCTAAAATGACGGAACAACCTGGAGACGTCAGTCCTGAGAAATTCTCTTATTTAGACATTACAAAACCTCTGGAGAATCAAAGGTCTTGTCACATGACTTACACAAGTCTTGAAGTACATGATTTGCTTCGTGAGGGATTTGACAGATCACCTATGTTTAACGGAAGAATAAAAAGTTTAGGCCCACGATATTGCCCATCAATTGAAGATAAGATTAATCGGTTTGCAGATAAAGATAGGCATCAATTATTTATAGAACCTGAAGGATGGAATACTTGTGAGGTTTATGTAAATGGGTTTTCCACTTCGCTTCCAGAAGATGTTCAATTTAAAGCACTGCGATCAGTGGTTGGTTTTGAAAACGTTAAGTTCTTTAGACCAGGCTATGCTATTGAATATGATTATTTTCCACCAACACAATTGAAACACACATTGGAAACAAAGTTAGTTTCTGGTTTATATTTTGCAGGTCAAATTAATGGCACTACAGGATATGAAGAAGCAGCTTCTCAAGGATTAATGGCTGGGATTAATGCAAGTTTAAAAGTTCAAGAAAAAGATCCTTTTACACTTAAAAGAGACGAGGCATATATAGGTGTTCTGGTTGATGATTTAATCACCAAAGGAACGGAAGAACCTTATCGCATGTTTACATCGCGCGCAGAATATAGAACGTTGTTGCGTCAAGACAATGCAGATTTAAGATTAACACCTAAAGGTTTTGAGCTTGGTTTAGCTTCTGAAAAACGATTAAAGCGTATGGAAGAAAAACATAATGCAGCTGAAAAGTTTGTTAAGTTCTTCTCAGATACTAGTGTCAAACCAGAAGAAGCAAATCCTGTTTTGGAATCTAAAAGTTCAGCTTTAGTAAAGCAGTCAGATAAAATGTTTAAAATCTTTTCTCGACCTAATATCACCATTGACGATGTTAGAAAATTTGAAGCTGTTGAGCAATACATTCAAGATAATAATTTGGATAATGAAGTTATTGAGCAAGCTGAAATTCAAGTTAAATATGCTGGGTACATAGCCAAAGAAAAAAATAATGCCGACAAATTAACAAGATTGGAGTATGTTAAAATACCTGAGAATTTTGATTTTTCTCAAATCAAATCTATGAGTTTTGAAGCACGTGAAAAGCTTAAAAAAATTCAGCCAACAACGGTCTCGCAAGCATCACGTATAAGCGGTGTGTCGCCAAATGATATTTCGGTTTTATTAGTTTATATGGGCAGGTAATTCAATCAATTTTTGAAACGTTCCACGTGGAACATCTATTTCAAATGAATAAAAAATCTATTTATTTAAAAGTAAAAGACCTCTCCGTTTCAGGAGAAGCATTTGAGTTAATCCAAAATTCAGAATACGGTTTTCTTGAAACTACGCCCCAACCAACCTCAGACAAATTACCTGAATATTATAAAAGCGAAGATTATATTTCACATACAGATTCACAACGAAATCTGTTTGAAAAAGCATATCATTTAGTAAGAAGTATTTCCCTTAAAAAGAAATTAAAATTGATTAATTCTTTTCAATTAGAAGCTACAAATCTTTTGGATGTAGGATGCGGCACAGG
>JBAQZZ010000284.1:0-4070 GCA_049791475.1 Flavobacteriaceae bacterium
GGACACCATTTGATTTTGGATTAATTAATAAACACAAAAATTAAAAAATGAAAACAATACACCTATTTATCATATTTATACTTGTAGTTATAGCGCAACTATGTATTCCAGCGCAAATGATTTTAAATCAAGAAGCTATTTTAAAAACAGGTACAGCCTATAAATTTAAAACACAACCTGTAGACCCAAGCGATCCATTTAAGGGAAAATATATCGCATTAAATTATGAGATAAATTCTTTTAAAACGAACGATTCGTTATGGCAACGAAACAAACCTATTTACGTGTATTTAACAACGGATAGTTTAGGTTATGCTAAAATTGATGCAGTAAGTAGAAGTATATTGGAAGAAAATAAAAATGATTATGTAGAAGTACAATCAGGTTATTACGATACTTATTCAAAGCATTTAAACATTCAATTTCCTTTTAATAAATATTACATGAAAGAAACCAAAGCTTATGATGCCGAGGTTGCAGTACGAAATAGACAACGAGATTCTATTCCAAATAACACCTATGCATTAGTTTTTATAAAAGAAGGTGAAGCCGTTTTAGAAGATGTGATAATTGATGAGATATCTATTAAAGATTATGTTGAAAAACAAGACTAAAAGGGTTCGTCCATTTATTGTATCTTAGTATTCTAACAGATTTTCTTTATGCCATATTGGTTACATACGCTTATTATTGTTTTGGTTGTTTACGTTGCAATAAGTGTTGCGTTATATTATTTGCAAGATTACATGTTATTTAAACCTGAAAAGCTTTCTAAAGATTTTGAGTTTAATTACGAAAATCAAGAATTTAAAGAATACAATTTAGAAACCAGAGATGGCGCGGTAATTAATGGCATCCGGTTTTTTCCAAAAGGGGAAAATAAAGGTGTTGTTTTATATTTAAAAGGAAACTCAAAAAGTATAAAAGGCTGGGGCAAGTTTGCAGTAGATTTTACCAGACATGGCTATAATGTTTTGATGGTAGATTATCGTGGTTTTGGGAAAAGCACTGGCAGACGCTCACAAAAAGCCATAAAAAGAGATTTACAAGAAGTTTATAATAAGATAAAAGAGCTAACCACCGAAGATAGAATTATTCTATATGGTCGTTCCTTAGGCTCAGGTTTTGCAGCAAAATTAGCTTCTATGAACAACCCAAGAATGCTCATTTTAGATGCGCCATATTACAGTTTAACAAAAGTAACTGCCCGTTATGCACCTTTTATGCCGCTATCCATTTTATTAAAATATCCGTTACCAACCTATAAATGGTTAAAATATGTGCAGTGCCCAATTCATATTATTCATGGCACTAATGACAAACTTATTCCGTTTAAAACTAGTATAAAATTATCAAAAGTAAATCCAAAACTTACTAAACTCCATTCGGTAATTGGTGGCGGCCATAAAAACTTAAATAATTTTGAGTCTTACCATAAAATGATTCACGACATACTTAATTCAAAACCTCAAAACATCGATTTATCAACCACAAGTATTCATGTTAAACACAGCTCCAAACCCAATAAAACAGAAGCTTAAAAAAACAGCTCTAGTTCTACTAAGCCTATACATTATGATATCTACATCATTATATTTTCTTCAAGAAAAAATATTGTTTTTGCCAACCGTTTTAGAGCAAGATTATCAATATCAATTTAACTATAATTTTGAAGAATTAAATTTTGAAACCAATGATGGCGCTAATTTAAATGCGATTCATTTTAAGGCTAAAAACCCAAAAGGTGTCATATTATATTTCCATGGTAACGCTGGTGATTTATCGCGTTGGGGAACAATAGCTGAGTATTTTGTTGAAAAACAATACGATGTTTTAATAATGGACTATAGAACTTATGGAAAAAGTAAAGGGAAATTAAGTGAAGCTGTTTTTTATAAAGATGCCGATTTATTTTACCAGTATTTAAAAGACCGTTATAATGAAGAAGAAATCACCATTTACGGACGCTCATTAGGTACCGGAATAGCCACTTATTTAGCTTCAAAAAACAACCCCAAACAACTTATTTTAGAAACACCATATTACAGTATTTTAGATGTTGCAAAAGATAGGTTTCCTATATTCCCTGTTGAAAAATTATTGAAATATAAATTTTTAAGTTTCGAATTTATACAAAAAGTAAGCTGCCCAATAACCATGTTTCATGGTACAAACGATAGTGTTGTACCTTATGCCTCAGCAGAAAAGTTGTTTGAAATAGCGCCTAAGCTCAAAACTAATTTTGTGATTATAGAAGGTGGTAATCATAACAATTTGATTGATTTTGAACGCTACAAGACTACGATAAGTGAAATTCTTCCTTAAAAAGCTTAATCCACTTCAAATGTATAAAAATGATATAACGGAATGCTATTTTCGGCAATATCTTCAATTTTAATGGCGTAATTGTTTCTGGAATTACTTGTAAAAAATGAACATGTTTTATCTTATTTAAAAACCTGTCCTTCTTTCATAACAAAAGTAACATGCATTAAAATAGAAATGTTGGTTAATGGGTTTTCATCAACAGCAATTATATCTGCTATTTTTCCAGTAGTAATTGTTCCTAACTTATCAGACATTCCTAGTAACTCTGAAGCTGTAATGGTCGCTGATTTTATTGCATCATTTTCACTCATACCGTATTTAACCATAAGCTCAAACTCTCTAGCGTTGGTTCCATGAATACTAACACCAGAATCTGTTCCAAATGCTATTTTTACATGTCCTTTTAATGCTCTTTTAAAAGAAGCCTCAACAACTGGCCCTACTTGAATAATTTTATCAGCAATAGCTGATGGAATATTTTTGTTAGTTTTTAACTCTTCAGTAACTGAAACACCAGCTAACAAAGTTGGCACTAAATAGGCGCCAGTTTTATTAAATAATATTACAGATTCATCATTTAAATAAGACCCATGTTCTATAGAATTAACTCCAGCTTTTAAGGCAGCATTTATGCCATCTGCTTCATGAGCATGCGCTGCTACTTTTCTACCTAAACTGTGTGCAGTTTCAACTATAGCAACCAATTCCTCATCGGTAAGTTGCTGTCCAACTCCAGCAGCAGTATTGCTTAAAACACCTCCTGTAGCGGTAATTTTAATAACATCGGCTCCTTGTTTTACAAGTGCTCTAACTGCTCTTCGGCAATCATCAGCGCCATCACAAACACCAACACGTTTTTCAAAAGCATTTGAAATTTCTGGTCTATAGCCATGTGCATCTCCATGACCACCAGTGGCAGTTACCGCGCCAGTTGCTGCTATAATTCTTGGTCCATTAATATCGCCTCTAGTTATAGATCTTTTAATAGAATTTATAAGTTGATAATCTGCTCCTAAATTTCTAACCGTTGTAAAACCAGCCATAAGTGTTTTGTTAAGAAACGGAATAGTTCTAAAAGCTAAATCCTCATCATTAAGCGTTGTCCATTCATGAGGATTATTATTTGGATTTCGTTCTTGTGTAATGTGTGTATGAAGATCTATAAATCCGGGAAGTACAAACTTATTTTTTAAATCGATAATAGTTACCGTTGAATCTGGAAGTTTTAAATCAGTTGCATTAATAAAACCATCTTTAACATCTTTTATAAGACCATTTTCTACAAAAATACTTTTGTTAGACTCAGCCTTACTTCCTGGATTTGCCAAAAGTGTTCCAGCATGAATAATGGTTGTGTTTTGCCCATTAATAAATAAAGAAAAGCACAGTGATAAGCTAACGAATAAAAATAATTTTTTCATTTTAGTAAGGTTTTAATGTTGAATATTATCAAAAACAAATTCAATTAAAGATAGTTTTTTAATCATATTTACCAAAAGTTGACGCCTTTTAAATGGCTTGAACTTAAAAAAGCTTTCTTGTTTCTTAAAGAAATATTAAATTATCAATAATTGCTGTTAAACATTTCTAAAATATTTCTGAGAATGCACATAATTGCGTCTCTTTGTATTGAGTTAGTTAAGTTAGTTTTGGTTAGTTAAAAAAAGCCAGTAATTTTAAAATTACTGGCTTTTTTTAACTAACCAAAACTAACTTAACTAACTCAATACAAAGAGACGCAA
>JBAQZZ010000285.1:0-1573 GCA_049791475.1 Flavobacteriaceae bacterium
GGGCTAGGTGGGAGGCTAGCCCGTGATCTCAAGCAGCTATTTCAGCACCTTATTAGGGTAGGCCAGGTGATTTAAAGCAGCTGTAGACATAATTCCTTGGTTCTAACCCAGTCCTTTAGACTTGTTAGGGAAGGATCTGGAGCTGGGTTGACCGCAATTCTAGGGCTAAGCCAAATTAGAATACTCCACCTACAAAGAATATCGCGATCGGAAAGGCGAACTCGGCCTACTGGTTAAGTCACAGCGGGGCAGGTATTTAGCTGGAGCACTCTCAGCTTGGCTCCCCTCTCAGCGGCAGGGCAGGCCTTTGATCATCATGTTGTACTAGGCCTCTTAGCCTTTCCTTAACCCCAAAGCCCACCCACCCCTGCAATAGTTGTGGAGAGAGTTTTTGCTTAAATTTTAGCGCGACCCTGGTGCCCCGATGTCAAACACCTATGCTCCGACCGCCGCAGACGTTGCCCTCAGGGCTAGAGAGCTCAATGTCTACTATGGCTCCAATCTGGCTGTGCGCAACGTTGATCTAGATATCCCTCGCAACGAAGTGGTCGCTTTCATTGGCCCCTCTGGCTGCGGTAAAAGTACTGTTCTGCGCTGCTTCAACCGCATGAATGACCTGATTGCCTCCTGCCGGGTTGAGGGTAAAATCACCTTCCACGGCAGCGACATTTACGGCGATAAGGTGGATGCCGTAGAACTGCGGCGCCGCATCGGCATGGTGTTTCAAAAGCCCAACCCCTTCCCCAAGTCGATCTATGAAAACATCGCCTGGGGCGCCCGCATCAACGGCTATAAGGGCGATATGGATGAGCTGGTAGAAGTCTCTTTGCGCAAAGCCGCCGTGTGGGACGAAGTGAAAGACAAGCTCAAGCAGAGCGGTTTGTCGCTGTCTGGCGGGCAGCAGCAGCGCCTCTGCATAGCCCGCACGATCGCCATTAAGCCCGATATTATTCTTATGGATGAGCCCTGTTCGGCCCTCGACCCCATTTCGACTATTAAGGTCGAGGAAACCATGAAGCAGCTCAAGGAGGACTACACCATTATCATCGTGACCCACAACATGCAGCAGGCCTCGCGAGTGTCTGACCGCACGGCCTTCTACAACGCCGAGGCTACCGACCAGGGCGGCAAAGTGGGCTATCTGGTGGAGTATGACAAAACCGAGGTAATTTTCAATAACCCTCGCGAGCAGGTGACCCGCGACTACGTGTCGGGCCGCTTCGGCTAAGGCGATCGCTCAGACAAAATACGCTTATTCTCAACTACCCAGGCCAGACCTGGGTTCTTTTTTGCAGGTCGGCTTTTTGCAGGTCGGCTACAGTACTGGTGCTGGTCTAAGGTATTACTATCGCTACGTTGTGCTTGGACTACCTCTAAAGCAATTTTGATTGTAATGATTCCTGTAACGACCTATGACTAGCCCCGACGTCTTCCCCGGCTCGGCAGCCCCCCCTAAGCCCAACCTCAGCATTCTGACTATGCTGCGGCTGGGGGTGTTCAACATGGGTCTGGGCATTATGTCGCTGCTCACCCTGGGGGTGCTCAACCGGGTGATGATCGAAGAGCTGCGGGT
>JBAQZZ010000286.1:0-10369 GCA_049791475.1 Flavobacteriaceae bacterium
TTAATTGCCAAAAACCTACATCGTGCCACTTATCAAATTTATAGCCTACTTCTTTAAAATGTGCCACTTTTTCAAAACCAAAAGTCTCATGAAGTTTAACACTAGCAGCATTCGGCAGTGTTAATCCACCAATAACAACATGATAATTTTGAATTTTAAGCTGTTGCAACAATTCAGAATATAGTTTTTTACCAATTTGTTTTCCTAATTCTGTATGCTTTAAATAAACCGTGAGTTCCACCGTATTTTTATAAGCAGGTTTTGTTCTAAATGTATTGGCATAAGCATAACCCAAAACTTCGTTTTGTACTTCAAAAACAATAAATGGAAAATCTTTTGAAATAGCGTTTATTTTCTCTTCAAAATCTAGTATTGAAAATGGAATTAAATCTAGCGTAACAATTGAATTAACAACATAATAGTTATAAATATTTACAAGATCTTTTGCGTCTTTAATGGTCACATCCCTAATCATACCCGAATCCAATTATTTTGCTTCAACAAATTTTCAATATGTGCATAATGATGACTACTATGCCATGCATAATTACCTATATTAAAGCTTAATAAAACGTTACTATTTGTTTCAGGATGAATAAAATATTTATTTAAATCGCTTGCATTTAATGTTTTAAGCAAGTAAACCAATTTATAATGAATGGCTCTTAAATGAAGTAACGACATTTGTATTGGTGCCGTTTTAGAATCTATTAATTCTGCCCATCTATCTTCGTAATACCCCTTAATAACAGGTTTGTCTTCAGTTAAAGTCCATTTAAATCGTGAATAACTGTGGTGATGACTATCGGCTAAATGATGAATAACTTGTCTAATAGTCCAACCATCTGGTCTATAAACAGCATCTAATTGGTCATCCATTAAACCCTCAACAAGATTTTCTAAACGATTAGGAAAATGTTCTAAAATAGAAATCCAGCTTTCTATTTGCTGTTTAGAAATAGTATTTGAGGATTCAAATTTCCCAATTGGGTATTTAAGTTTTTCTAACTCTTGATTTGTCATGTATAAATATAAAAAAAGCACTTCAATTGAAGTGCTTAAAATATTATAAAAATAACATCATTTTATTTCACATCCATCAACTCAACATCAAAAACTAGTGTTGCATCTGGTGGAATTACACCTCCTGCTCCTGCACTTCCGTAACCAAGGTGACTTGGAATAACAAAACGTGCTTTGTCGCCTATAGATAATAAACCAATACCTTCATCCCAACCTGGAATAACTTGACCAACGCCTAATGGAAAATCAATGGGTTCGTTACGTTTGTATGAAGAATCAAACACCGTTCCATCGGCTAATTGTCCTTTATAATGTACTGATACTGTTTTACCTTTTTCAGCTTTTGAACCGCTTCCTTTTTGTAAAATTTGGTAACGCAAACCACTTTCAGTTGATTTAAACCCTTTAGCAATTTTATCTAATTCAGCGTCAGCAGCAGCTTTGGTTTCTGCTAATTTTTTTGTTCTAGAGCCTTCAAATGCTCTAAATGCCTCAATAGCATTGTAGGCTTCAGCATCTGCTCCAACTCTTACAATTTCTAAAGTTTCAATCTTATCACCTTGAGCAATGGCATCAACAATATCCTGACCTTCAACAACTTTACCGAAAACTGTATGTTTATTATCCAACCAAGCGGTTTCAATATGAGTTATATAAAACTGACTCCCGTTTGTTCCTGGACCTGCATTTGCCATAGATAAAACGCCTGGACCGTCATGTTTTAAATCTGGATGAAATTCATCATCAAATTTATATCCTGGATTTCCAGAACCTGATCCCTGTGGGCAACCACCTTGAATCATAAAATCTGGAATTACTCTATGAAATTTTAATCCGTCATAATATGGTGTGCCTTGAGGTTTTACTTTATTTTCTAAATTCCCTTCAGCCAAAGCAACAAAATTACCTACTGTTCCTGGTGTTTTTTTGTACTCTAAAGCAACAAGAATTTCTCCTTTTGTTGTATTAAATTTTGCGTATAATCCGTCTTCCATGGTTCTAATTTTTAAGAAAGTGCAAATATAGGGAAGTCAATTAAAAGTTATGGTTTTGTTTTATAAGTTTTTGAAAAGACCTTGAGGTAATGTGATAATAAACTTGTCTATACGATATAAACGAAGTTTTTCACCATTCTAATCGCCATCAAATTTTTAAACCGACCTGAAAGTATTTATTTTTAACTGTAAACTTTAACATTCAATTCCGACATTTATAAAAACTTTAAGAGAATTTCCATTTAACTTTATTAAAAATTAAAACAAACTACATTATGAAAAAATTATCATGTATTTCAACAATTGCTTTTGCATTTATTATGCTAATATCTACAAACGTAGATGCACAGGAATTTGCTAAAATGGATCCAAGCCCAATGGATGCAGCAGTTTTTCCAACAAGCTATAAAGAATCAAATAAGCTAATAAAAATAGTTTACAGCAGACCACAGCTTAAAAATAGAAGTTTAAGTGATTTAGCACCAAACGGAAAAGTATGGAGAACTGGAGCTAATGAAGCTGCAGAATTAACCCTTTTTACAGATATGAATTTAGGAGATACTACTGTTAAAGCTGGAACATATACTTTTTACTTGATTCCTGGTGAAACTGAATGGACTGCCATTATAAGTACAGACTTAAATGTTTGGGGCTCTTATTTTTACGATGAAGCGAATGATGTGGCGAGATTATCTGTTCCTGTAAGTTCAGGCGATTCTTTAGAGGCTTTTTCTATTGCTTTTGAAGGTGCTGATGATGGCGTACAGATGCATTTAGGTTGGGGAACTGCCAGAATTGCTGTTCCTTTTACAAAATAATTTCTTTCCACTTCCTTAAAAAAACGCCTTGAAATTCAAGGCGTTTTTTTAAGGAATATTTAAATACTTATGGGTTTGTAGTGACACCTTCCATTTGGGGTTGGCCATCACATAATCTACAATTTGTGGTACCATTTTATCACGCTTGCTCCATTCGGGCTGTAAATATAAAATACAGTTTTTATTCACTTTAGCAGCTTGTTCTTCTGCAAAACGGAAATCATCTTTATTGTAAATAATTACTTTAAGTTCATGGGCTTTATCATAAACTTCTTTTGTAGGAAGCTTCATTTTTTTTGGTGATAAACATATCCAATCCCAAGTTCCTGTTAACTTATATGCACCAGAAGTTTCAATATGCGTTTGTAAACCTTCAGCTTTTAATTGTGTGGTTAAAGCAGTCATATCCCAAGTTAATGGTTCGCCTCCAGTTACCACAATGGTATCACTGTATTTTTTTGCGTTTTCAACAATTTTAGCAGTTTCTGTTGGCGGGTGTAAATTAGCATTCCAACTTTCTTTCACATCACACCAATGGCAACCTACGTCACAACCACCTATTCTAATAAAATATGCAGCCGTTCCTTTATGAAATCCTTCGCCTTGAATGGTATAAAACTCTTCCATTAAAGGTAAAAGCAATCCTTTATCAATAAGATCTTGTCGTTCGGTTATTTTCATAGCCTGCAAATGTATTAAATACTATGCAGTTTTTAGTAATTTCAGGTACTAGCTTTTAACTGCAAACTAAAAATGGAATACTACTTTATAGCAATAACATCAATTTCAATCTGAGCTCCCACAGCTAATCCTGAAGCTGCAAAGGTTGTTCTGGCTGGCTTATTTGGAA
The DNA here is from genome assembly GCA_049791475.1 of Flavobacteriaceae bacterium. Classification (GTDB taxonomy): domain Bacteria; phylum Bacteroidota; class Bacteroidia; order Flavobacteriales; family Flavobacteriaceae; genus CAXBID01. The sequence goes on from JBAQZZ010000286.1 coordinate 3,687, forward strand.
AATACGTTTTGTAAATGGCATTAAACTTCGCAAAGTCATTAATATCTTTAAGTATAACAGTACATTTTACAACTTTATCTAAGGAGGAATTATGTTGTGCCAAAACAGCTTTTATGTTTTCGATGGATTGTTTAGTTTCTGCTTCTATCCCACCTTCAACCAAAACTCTTATACCATGATCCATTCCTATTTGACCCGATAAAAACAAAAAACCGTTAACTTCTACTACATCGCTAAAAGGTGCATCAGCCTTTTTAGGTTCATGAGATTTATGAAATACGACATCAGAATTATTCTGTTGGCAAGAGGTCATTCCGAAGAAGAAAAGAAGAATTACATAAAGCACTATATTTTTCATAAAAAATCGATTTTAAAGTTGATTAAAATTACACTAATTTTTGTTGAACTTTGTAATCATAACACTAAAATACCTTTAAATATGAATACGCAACATGCTTTTATATTTTAAAAGTATAGAAACACCTCTTTATAACTTAAACATTTGTTTTCTTCTTTTTATTTCCTGTATTTTTATACAAAATTAAACAGGATGAGCGCTAAGGAAACTTTTTTTAAGTATATAAGTGAAGGCAATACCACAAAAGGTGATTTTATAACTGTTGGAGCAGCTATGTTAGATGGCGAAACCATTACTAATGCCCACGTTAAAATCCCTTTAAAAACCATGAATCGACATGGTTTAATTGCTGGAGCAACTGGTACTGGTAAAACAAAATCTTTGCAAGTACTAGCTGAAAATTTAAGCGATAAAGGTATTCCTGTATTACTGATGGATATTAAAGGCGATTTAAGTGGTTTAGCACAACCTAGTCCTGGTCATCCTAAAATTGATGAACGTCATGAAAAAATTGGATTACCATTTGAAGCTAAAAGTTTTCCAGTAGAAGTTTTAACGCTTTCTGAACAAAACGGTGTGCGTTTAAGAGCAACTGTTAGCGAATTTGGACCTGTTTTACTTTCCCGAATTTTAGATTTAAATGAAACGCAATCTGGTGTTGTAGCTGTTGTTTTTCAATATTGTGATCATAATAAATTACCCATTTTAGATTTAAAAGATTTTAAAAAGATTTTGCATTACGCAACTAATGAAGGAAAAGAAGAATTTGACGATGCTTACGGCAGAATTTCAACGGCTTCAACGGGTGCCATTTTGCGAAAAATTATTGAATTAGAACAACAAGGTGCCGATTTGTTTTTTGGTGAAACCTCGTTTGAGGTTCAAGATTTACAACGTATTGATGAAAATGGTAAAGGTTACATTAATATCATCCGGTTAACCGATATTCAAGATAGGCCAAAATTATTTTCAACATTTATGCTCAGTTTATTAGCTGAAATATATTCTACATTTCCTGAACAAGGCGATAGCGACAGACCAGAACTTATTATATTTATAGATGAGGCACATTTAATATTCAACGAAGCTTCAAAAGCATTATTAAATCAAATTGAAAGCATCGTAAAATTGATACGTAGTAAAGGTGTTGGCTTGTATTTTGTAACCCAAAATCCAACCGATGTCCCTGAAGCTGTTTTAGGTCAATTAGGTTTAAAAGTTCAGCATGCTTTAAGAGCTTTTACCGCCAATGATAGAAAAGCCATTAAACTTACTGCACAAAATTATCCGGATTCTGAGTATTATGATACGACTGAAGTTTTAACATCGCTAGGTATTGGCGAAGCTCTGGTTTCAGCTTTAGATGAAAAAGGTCGTCCTACACCACTAGCTGCAACTATGATGCGCGCACCTATGAGTAGAATGGATGTTTTATCTGATGTTGAATTGAGTTCGTTACTTTCAAACTCAAAACTGGTTAAGAAATACAATGAAACCATTGATAGAGAAAGTGCTTATGAAATGCTTAATAAAAAAATTGAGTTAGCTGAAGCTGAAGAAGCTAAAGAGAAAGCAAAAGAAGAAAAAGAAGCGCTTAAAAAAGCTGAATCTAAACAACGAACTACAACTTCTAGAAGAAAAAGTACCGCAATGAATCCTATTGTAAAAGTATTAACTAGCGCAACTTTTATTCGTAGTGTTTTTGGTATTTTGACTAAAGTAATGAAGAAGTAGTCTTCATAAAAATAAGTCATCTCAAACCTGAAAAAACCTAAATAAAATATGATAATAGACGTTCACACGCATATTAATAATTACCATGAAGAAAAAGTCACTTCGCTTGAGGATAGCCTGAGCCTACTTATTGAGACTATGAAGGATAATAATGTAGATTATTCACTTGTATTATCGTCATATAAAGTCAATAAAAACAGACCAAGCACAAAACAGGTCGTTGAAGCCATTGAAGGAAAAGAAAACTTAGGTGTAGTTGCTGGTATTAGCTACTTACATTACAACCACAGAGATATTAGAGAAATTGGAGAATATTTAGAAACAGGTTTAATTAAGGCATTGAAATTTTATCCGGGTTACGAGCCTTTTTACCCAAACGATAGCCGACTTAAAGTATGGTACGAAATGGCCATTGAGTACGATGTTCCTGTGATGTTTCATTCTGGTGATACTTACGCGCCTACTGGAAAAGTAAAATATTCGCATCCGTTACATATTGATGATTTGGCGGTTGATTATCCAGATTTAAAAATAGTAATTTGTCATGTAGGCAACCCCTGGATAAAAGACTGTATGGAAGTTGTTTACAAAAACAAAAACGTATATGCAGATATTTCTGGATTGGTACTTGGCGATTTTTCTGTGAAATTTGAACGGTATATTAAAAATGAAATTGAAGAAATGATAACCTATGCTGGCGATCCTAAATATTTATTATATGGTACAGATTGGCCTATATCAAATATGAAATCCTATTTAAAATTTATTAACCAGATAGACATTGAATACAGCAAAAAAGAACTAATTTTATGGGAAAACGCAGCTAAATTATTCAAAATTGATGTTGAAAAACTTAAAGCTAAATAAAACCTACTATTTTAAATTCAAATCATTAAAAAAATTAACCTATTTCAATTTATGAAAAACTCATTATTAAGTATTATATTATTATCCCTTGTATTTGTTAGCTGCAAAAAAGAACAAAACCCTTTTGAAATAGGGAAACGCCACATTGGTCTTTTAACAGATTCTACTCAGGTTAAAGATTTAAAAATTATTTTCAGTAATGATTCTATCGTAACTTTTATTAGTGGTGATGAGTTTAGAGGTAACAAAAACAATATAGAAATTTTTGAAAAAGGCGGAAAACAATTATTGAGTTTAACACCCAAACAGGCTTTAGATTCTACATCGGTTATAGAGAGTATTGAAATCATCGATCCTCGTTATAAAACGCAAAAAAACATTTCAAGCGCTAGTACTTTTAAAGATATTTCTAGCGTCTATAAAATATCTAAAATCAATAACTTGATAAATTCTGTACTTTTAAATGTAAACGAAATAAATGCAAGTTTTGCAATTGATAAAAAAGAGCTCCCAGCAAACCTTAGGTTTGATATGAATTTAAAAATTGAAGACACGCATATTCCTGATAATGCCAAAATGAAATACTTTTTTATAAACTGGAATAACATTAATTAAAACTAAAATGAATCCATTCTTAGCCAAAATATTAGTTGATGTTGCTCGAAAAAAAATAGAAGCAAAACAAAAAACTAAAAAGCCTATAAGCAAAAAGCAAATTGTGCCTTTAGTTAGACGGTTTCAAGTTGAAATATCGCATGCCGTAAAAGAGTATATTTTTATTATTATTGGTGTTTTTTCGGCAGGTTTTGGTTTAAAAGGTTTTTTATTACCAAATAGTTTTATTGATGGTGGCGCAACAGGTATTTCTTTATTATTAGAACATACCACAAGTTTAAACCTTGGTATGTTATTAATCATTATTAACCTTCCATTTTTAATACTTGCTTCAAGAACTATTGGTAGAAAATTTGCCATAAAAAGTATTGCTGCTATTACACTTTTAGCCATTGTTGTTCACTTTGTTAACTATCCCACCATTACCGAAGATAAATTACTAATTGCCATTTTTGGTGGATTCTTTTTAGGTTCTGGAATAGGATTATCTATGAGAGGTGGCAGTGTTATAGATGGCACAGAGGTTTTAGCTATTTTTTTAAGCAGAAAACTATCACTAACTATAGGCGATGTTTTATTCCTTATTAATATTTTAATATTTTCAGTTGGTGCTTATGTATTATCTATTGAAGTTGCACTTTACGCTATCTTAACTTACTTAGCAGCTGCTAAAACTGTAGATTTTGTTGTTGATGGTGTTGAAGAATATATTGGCGTAACTATTATCTCTAATAAACATGAAGAATTAAGATTTATGCTTACTAAAAAACTGGGACGTGCTTGCACTATTTATGCGGGTAAAGGTGGTTTTGGTACTTCAGGAGACAGTTATGACAAAGATATTATTTACACCGTTATCACTAGATTAGAAATTGCAAAACTTCAAACCGAAATTGATAAAATAGACAAAAAAGCGTTCATAATTATGGGTGTAGTTAAAGATTTAAAAGGCGGCATGATAAAGAAAAAACCATTAAAAGAAGAACATTAATTTATGTCAAAAAAATATAGCATTCAAAACAATCCCTTTGTTGTACCAACTACCGATGGAAAAATAATAAAAGAACATTTTGGTTTGGCAACCGATGAAAATACTCAAATAAGTATAGCGCATATGAAAGTGCCAGCAGGTTGGAGCGAACCTTTTCAAACACCAGAATTTGATGAATTTACGTTTGTTATTAAAGGTAAAAAACAGTTTATTATTGATGACGAAATGGTGATTTTAGAAGCTGGACAATCTATAAAAATAGAAAAAAATACTAGAGTTCAATATTCTAATCCGTTTACCGAAGTTTGCGAATATATAGCAATTTGCACGCCAGCCTTTTCTATGGATTTAGTAAATAGAGAAGCGTAAATGAGTAAATATATCCCAAAAATTATTGGTGGTTTCATCAATTTTATTAGCTTATTCTCTACTACTTCCGCTTCAAAAATCGCTATTTATATTTTTTCTAAACCCAGAAAAGGAGGTATTGACGCAGAAGAAAAAGAATTCTTGGAGACTGCAGATAAAAAAGTTGTTTTCTATAATGATATCGGTATACAAACGTATCAATGGATAGGTAATAAACCAACTGTTTTATTGATTCATGGTTGGGAGAGCAACTCCTATAGGTGGAAAGACTTAATTGAGCTTTTAAAATCTGAAGATTATAATATAATTTCTATTGATGCACCTGCACATGGTAATTCTGGAAGTAAAATGTTTAATGCCATATTGTATTCAGAATGTATAAATGTGGTTATAAATCAATTTAATATTCACACTGTTATTGGTCACTCGGTAGGTGGAACAGCCATCGCTATTGCGCTACATAATTATAATATTTCATCTGTTAAGAAATTAATATCGCTTGGTGCACCTTCAAATTTTATTGCACTAAGTAAAACCTATCGAAAAATGATGGGTTTTAACAAAAGGGTAAAGAAAGCGATGGACAGCTACTATCTTCAAGAATTTGGGCATTTGCCAGAATACTTTACGGTTGCTAATTACTCCAAAAACATTCTGGCTAAAGGCCTTATTATTCACGATAGAAAAGATAGAATTATTCCTTACAAAGATGCGATTGAAATTGCACGTCATTATAAAAATTCAAAACTTATAAAAACTGTTGGTTTTGGTCATGGCCTTAAATCTGAAATAGTTTATAATCATATTTTAGAGTTTCTAAACGACTAAGTTTATCGTACTTTTGAATTATGGAAGAAGTCCCTTTAAAACGCATTAATAAATTTTTAAGTGAAGTTGGCCACTGTTCTCGTAGAGAAGCCGATAAGCTTATAGATGCTGGCAGAGTTACCATAAATGGAGTTATTCCTGAGATGGGAACGAAACTAGCGCCAAATGATATCGTTCATGTAGATGGTATAGAAATTAAAAGTAATAAAGATCCTTTTGTTTATTTAGCGTTTAACAAACCCATTGGTATTGTTTGCACAACCGATACTTCTGTTGAAAAAGATAATATTATTGATTTTATAAACTACCCAAAACGTATTTTTCCAATTGGTAGATTAGATAAACCCAGCGAGGGTTTAATTCTACTTACAGATGATGGTGATATAGTGAACAAAATTCTTCGTGCCAGTAATAATCATGAAAAAGAGTATATCGTAAAAGTTGACAAACCCATTTCTCAAACTTTTATTGAGCGAATGCGTGGTGGTATTCCTTTGGCAGAATTGAATAAAACGACTAAAAAATGTGAAGTCAAAAAACTTGACACTTATACCTTTAAAATTGTTTTAACTCAAGGCTTAAACAGGCAAATTCGCCGTATGTGCGAATACCTTACCTATGAAGTAGAAACACTTAAACGTGTTCGGATTATGAATATTGAACTGGATATGCCCGTTGGTGAATATCGAGAACTTACCAATGAGGAGTTTAATGAACTCAATAAACTTTTAGAAGATTCTACCAAAACTTATAAAGCGAACGCACTAAAAAACAAGCCATGAACACATCCGTATCCCCTTTTCATTTAGCAATCCCTGTTCATAATTTACAAACTTGTAGAGCTTTTTATAGAGACACTTTAGGTTGCGAAGAAGGACGAAGTAGCGACCATTGGGTTGATTTTAATTTCTTCGGACATCA
>JBAQZZ010000287.1:0-12184 GCA_049791475.1 Flavobacteriaceae bacterium
CATTTAACAACTCAACATTTTGAGGATGAATTTATGGAATGAAACAAAATCAATATTAGATTTGTATAACAAGAGCCGTATGATGGGAGACTATCACGTACGGTTCTGTGAGAGGCTTGGGGTGAAAGCAATTTCCTCACAATTTGAAAAAAAATTTGAATTTATACCAGTTTTTGGTATATTTGAATTAAAATAGTATCAAAATGAATAAAAACACATCAATATCACTCGGGAATTATTTTGACCATTTCGTACAAAGTAGTATTAGTGAAGGACGATTTAAAAACGTTAGCGAAGTTATTCGTGCAGGATTAAGACTTTTAGAAGAGGAAGAAAGTAAAGTGATTGCTTTGAAAAATGCAATTCAAGAAGGAATTGACAGCGGAATTGCTCACGATTTTGACCCAAAAAAACATCTTGAATCACTAAAAGCGAAAAAAAGCTCGAATGGCTGAATATAAATTGACGAACAAAACTGTTGCTGATTTATCAAAAATTTGGGAATATACTTTTGAAGTTTGGTCGGAAAAACAAGCCGATAAGTATTACGATGGGCTAATTTCAAATTGTGAGGAAATTGCTGAAAATCTAGATTTAGGAAAAAATTATAACGGAATTTCAAAGCAACTTTTGGGAATAAAATCAAATCGACATATAATATTCTACAGAACTTTAAACAAAAATTATGTTGAGATAACGAGAATATTACACGAAAGAATGGATTTGAAAAAAAGAATAGCTGAATAAAAAACTGCGTAGAATAACTAAGTCTTCGTGTGGCATGAAATGCCCAACATGAAGACCATGTTGACTGAACCGGGTCGATAAGTTTAAAGTAATTTATCTAAGTACATGACAAAAATTTAAACACATATTTTAAGTTGCTAATTATCAATAGTTTTATGTTTTTGGATGTTTCCAGACCTGTCAGGTTTTCAAAACCTGACAGGTCTGGATTTCAGTAACATTGCTATCTCTTAATGAAGGCTAAACTAATTTTTGTCATGTACTGAAGTAATTTATTGTTTATGGGTATTGCTTTGTTTGTAGTGAAGGATTTCAGGACACTTTTTTCAGAGCCCTTATACTTTAGAAGTCTATTTATTTGATATTATGTAGTTTTCAAACACAACTTTCTTTTTTATATTGAATTATAGATTGTTCATTGTCCAATTTGCAGGTATTTTAGGGGATTGGTTCTAATTTTAGACATAGCTACGCCAATGGATGTATTATCCGTTTTTAATTAATACCCTGTAATTTAAGTTTATTTAATAGTGTTTTATGAGGGCCTCTGCCATCAAAAACATGGATAGTAATCCTATTTCCAATCTTGCATTTTTGGCATTTGTTAAGCAAAATATCAGGTTTAGGAGCGGCTTTGATTGTGCCGATATCCATTTGGAGCTCCCCTAATATTAGTTTTTTATGTCTACTACTTAAAAACCCAAAATGTCGGATCCTAACAAAACCTTTAGGCAAAATATGAAGTGTAAAACGTCTGATAAATTCCGTGTCATCTAAAGCTATATGGTGTGTTTTACCGCCTTTTCGGTAGTCCTTAACACTAAAGAGAACCTTACCTTAATCAAGACTTTTAATTCTATGATTACTAATAGCGATTTTATGGGTATACCTGCCCAAGTATTCAAATAACCTGAGCAGGGCCCTAAAACTGTTGTTTACAATACACCACCCAAGATTTAGCAAACAGTGCATCATAAAAAGATTGAGGCAAATCAAACGCACTGTGTAAATGCGCAACGAATTTCGCTCTAAAAACACGGCTCATAGTGTATTACCCTTTTTTGTTCAATAGTTTTTGTTGGTTTTGAGTCATGTTATTTGAAGACGAATGATGTAGTTAACTTTCGTTAAGTTATATTTAATGTTTATGAATGAGGTAAAATAAAATAGTTTCGTTTTGTTTCGTTTTAAATAATTTTTATTAAATTTGAAGCAAAACAAAACTAAATTAACTAATTATGAAAAATTTCATAGTGTCTTTTCTTATTCTTTGTATGGTGTCATGTCAAACAAAAACTAAGGATAAAGCTGAAAAACCTAATATTCTACTAATAGTTGTTGATGATCTAGGTTATTCTGATTTTTCTCCTTTTGAAGATTACGATAGAAGTATTTCAACACCAAATATATCTCGTTTAGGAGAATCAGGAACTGTTTTTACTCAAGCCTATGTAACTGCTCCAGTTTGCAGTCCATCAAGAGCAGGTATTTTAACTGGAAAGAATCAATTTCGTTGGGATAAACCCGCAAGTTGGGGTCCAGGTTTGCCTGATGATGTAAAAACATTGCCTGAATATTTAAAAGAAGTTGGTTATAAAACAGCACGTATTGGCAAAAATGATTTAGGTAGAAATTTTCATAAAAATGATGTACGTGAATACCCGTTGAGTCATGGTTATGATGAATTTTTGGGCTTCAGCGCCCATGCTCATGATTTTTGGTTGAATTCACAAGACATAAAGGATCGTACACCAGATCCTTATGGAACAAGTGCTTTATTAGGACCATTGATGCATAATATGGGTAGCAAAAGCTATGACGAAGGCTATCTTACAGATATTTTAACTGACGAATCGATTTCTTACATAAAGCAAAAACATGATAAACCTTTTTTTCTAACCCTTGCTTATAGTTCGGTGCATCATCTAATTCACGAAGTGCCTAAAAAATATTTAGATAAATATGGCGCTAAAGAAATTCCTAATTACGACCCAGATAGTTTATTAGTTTATGGAAAACATGAACCAGGAACTTATTCGGCTTATTATGATAAATACTCTCGTGTTGGAGCTATTAAGGCTGACGAATTACGAAATTATTACTTAGCCAATCTTAACTGTTTAGATGATAATATTGGTCGTGTTTTAGATGTTTTAAAAAAACAAAATATAGATAAAAAAACGCTTATTGTTTTTATTTCGGATAATGGCGGTTCACCGTTAACAGGAGCTAACAATGCGCCACTTACAGGAGGTAAATATTCACTTTGGGAAGGTGGCATACGAGTGCCTTTAGCTATAAGTTGGCCAGATAATATTGAAGCAGGAAAAATTGTAACTAATTATGTGTCAGCAACTGATATTTTACCAACACTATTAAATGCTGCTGGAGCGTCAGCTAATGATGACACACTCGATGGTGTTAGTCTATTAAAACCTGATTCAAATAGGTTATTAGTTTGGAAATGGCAAAAAACATGGGCGGTTCGACAAGGTGATTGGAAGTTGACTAATGCTAAAGAAAATCACTGGAAAAGTGAACCTTCGGTACAATACATAGCACCTGTAGTTGATAATATGGAATTAAAGCTTTTTAATGTTGAGAATGATGCTGGAGAGCGGATTGATTTGGCTGAAAAACATCCAGAAAAAGTGAAAGCATTAGAAACTGCTTATCGTAATTGGATTGACACTAATGTGATTAAATAAGGTTTATTTTGTTTTTAAACAATGGTGATCTTAATACCACTTTCTTTAAGTTTCTGTTTGTTAGAAGAAGAGATGCCGCTATCGGTTATGATTTCATCAATATCATTTAGTTCACATATTTTTGCAAAACTTTTTTTACCAAATTTAGAAGAATCTGCCAGAACAATTACTTTTTGAGCCGATGATAACATTTTTTGGTTCAACTGAGCTTCCTCTAAACTCGTGGTAGATAAACCATAATCAAAATCAATACCATCAACGCCTAAAAAAAGTTTACTACAAGATACGTTTTCTAATATTTGAGCAGCGTAAGATCCAATAACTGAAGCGGAACTATGCCTTATATAGCCTCCAAGTTGTAAAATTTCTACATTTTTATCATGAATTAAATGTAAGACAACATAAAGAGAGGAAGTTATAACCGTTAATTTGTTTTTTGGTTTGATGAACTTTGAGAGTGCTTGAACAGTAGTTCCTGAGGCAATCATAATGGAATCATTTTCATCAATTAGTTTTGCTGCTGCCTGAGCAATACCATTTTTTTCTTCAACTGAAATTTTTTCTTTTTCAACAACTGCTTTTTCATTGATATAAGGGTTTTCTAGAGAAGCGCCGCCGTGTGTTCTAAATAATAATCCCTTTTCTTCTAAAAGTTTTAAATCCTTTCTAATAGTAACAGCTGAAACGTTTAATTGCTTACATAAATCGGAAACCTCAATATGTTTTTCTTTCGCTATCGTGTTTAGTATAATTTCGTGCCTTTGCATAGAAACAAATATAAGTAAATGAAAGCAAATGAAGTAGTATAATAATCATTATAGAGATTAAAACGAAAAATTAGTTTCATTTAGTTTCGTTTTTTGATTAAATTCAATATATTTGAAACAAAATAAAATTAATCAAAGTAAAAACAAATCAACTTGTTTGACAGAAAGACATTAATTAAACAATTAAAAGCAAGCCCTAATTGGGATGTGATAATTATTGGAGGTGGTGCCACAGGGTTAGGAATTGCTTTAGATAGTGCTACACGCGGATTTAAAACCTTGCTTTTAGAACAGGTGGATTTTGCAAAAGGAACATCTAGCCGAAGTACCAAACTGGTGCATGGAGGTGTTAGGTATCTAGCACAAGGCAATATTGATTTAGTTAAAGAGGCATTGTATGAAAGAGGATTGATGCTTAAAAATGCTTCACATTTAGTCAGTAATCAATCATTCATCATTCCTAATTATAAGTGGTGGGATAACTTTTTTTATACAGTAGGATTAAAAGTATATGATTTTTTAGCAGGTAAATTGAGTTTTGGAAAATCTTTAAGGATTTCAAAAAAGGAAACAGAATCACGCTTAACAACTATAAAATCAGAAAAACTTAAAGGAGGTGTTGTGTATCATGATGGTCAGTTTGACGATTCTCGTTTGGCTATTAATATTGCACAAACTTCTATTGAGCAAGGCGCAACAATTCTAAATCATTTTAAAGTTGAAAAATTAATAAAAAGCGAAGATGGATTAGTTAATGGTGTTGTGGCTAAAGATGCAGAAACTAATTTATCTTATAGTTTAAATGCTAAAGTGATTATAAATGCTACAGGTGTTTTTACTGATGAAATTTTAAAAATGGATGATGAATTAGCTAAAAATATAATTCGTCCGAGCCAGGGTATTCATCTGGTTTTAGATAAGTCATTTTTACCAGGAAAAGATGCTATTATGATTCCGAAAACAGATGATGGCAGAGTTTTATTTTTAGTGCCATGGCACAACCGAGTTGTTGTTGGAACTACAGATACACTTTTGGATAGTCATAGCTTAGAACCAAAAGCGTTAGATAAAGAAATTGATTTTATTTTGGCGACTGCTAATAGATATTTAACTAAGAATGTTAGTAAAAAAGATGTGTTAAGTATGTTTGCCGGATTACGGCCATTGGCAGCACCAAAAGATAAATCAGAAAAAACTAAGGAAATATCTAGAAGTCATAAAATTATAGTTTCGGATTCTGGTTTAATAACAATAACTGGAGGTAAATGGACAACCTACAGACGTATGGCTCAAGATACCATCAACAAGGCTATAGATTTGGGTAAATTGCCTAATATTAAATGCAATACAAAAGACTTATTAATTCATGGCTCTAATGGACCAGTAGATAAATCTCAACATTTGTATATCTATGGAAGTGACCAAAAAGGAATTAAAGCGCTTGTAAAAGAGTCACCCGAATTAGGTGAAAAACTGCATCCAAGATTAGAATTCACAAAAGCAGAAGTAGTTTGGGCAGCGCGAAATGAAATGGCTAGAACCATTGAAGATGTTTTGGCAAGACGCGTAAGAATTTTGTTTTTAGATGCTAAAGCGGCTATTGAAATTGCTCCAATGGTAGCTACAATATTAGCAAAAGAACTAAATAAAGATGATAATTGGACTCAGCATCAGATATCTGATTTTTCGGAAATAGCGAAGCAATATGTTATTAAATCTAATTAAAAAAATTACTATATAAGATATTTCATTAAACCAACTAAGCAATCACCATGGAAAAGTATATACTCGCATTAGACCAAGGAACTACAAGCTCTAGAGCCATTGTATTCGACAAAAAAGGCAGTATTATTTCAACAGCTCAAAAAGAATTCACACAGTATTTTCCAAAACCAGGATGGGTAGAACATGATCCATTGGAAATTTGGTCTACTCAAGCTGGAGTAGCTGCTGAGGCCATTGCAAAAAAAGGGTTAAATGTAGAAAATATAGCGGCTATTGGTATTACAAATCAGCGTGAAACCGTTGTGGTATGGGATAGAAACACAGGAAAACCTATTTATAATGCTATTGTTTGGCAAGACAAAAGGACATCAACTTATTGTGATGAACTTAAGAAAGATGGTCAAGAAAAGTCTATTAGAGAAAAAACAGGCTTAGTAATTGACTCTTATTTTTCGGGAACAAAAGTGAAATGGATATTAGATCATGTTGATGGCGCAAGACAAAAAGCAGAATCAGGAGATTTAATTTTGGGCACTATAGACACATGGCTCATTTGGAATTTCACAAAAGGAGAACAACACATCACAGATGTAACAAATGCGTCTCGTACATTGTTATTCAATATAAATACTATGGATTGGGATGATGAGTTACTTGATTTATTGACCATTCCTAAATCTATGTTGCCAAAAGTAAAACAGTCGAGCGAAGTTTACGGACACACAAAATCAACATTTTATGATGCTAATATTCCTATTTCCGGAATTGCAGGTGACCAACAAGCGGCCTTGTTTGGGCAAATGTGTACTAAACCAGGTATGGTAAAAAATACTTACGGAACGGGTTGTTTTATGTTGATGAATATTGGAGAGCAACCAAAAGTTTCAAAAAATAATTTATTAACTACAGTTGCTTGGAAAATAAATGGAAAAACAACTTATGCTTTAGAAGGTAGTATATTTATTGCAGGAGCTGTGGTACAATGGTTAAGAGATAGTTTGAAAATTATTAGAAACTCAGCAGATGTCGAGAAATTAGCAAGTTCAGTTGAGAGTTCAGAAGGTGTTTATTTTGTTCCTGCGTTTGCCGGCTTGGGTGCACCGCACTGGAATCAGCAAGCACAAGGCACTATGTTTGGATTAACACGCGGTAGTACTGATGCACATATTGCACGTGCGGCTTTGGAATCTATAGCCTATCAAACGATGGATATATTAAAAGCCATGGAAGCAGATTCTGGTATTTCAATTAAAGAGTTGCGTGTCGATGGAGGAGCTACTGTAAATAATTTGCTCATGCAATTTCAAGCTGATGTGTTGAATACAGTTACTGTGCGGCCAAAAGTGGTAGAAACTACAGCCATGGGTGCTGCTTTTTTAGCCGGTTTAGCGGTTGGTTATTGGGAAAACGCAGAAGAAATTCAAGAGATTTGGCAAACAGATAGGTATTTTAATCCAATAGAGGATAGAGAGGCTATTGATAAAAATATAAAAGGATGGTATAAAGCTATTGATGCTTTAGAATATTGGACAAAAGATAATTCATAACTAAACACATAAAACCATGACACCATTTATTGCAGAAATTATTGGAACTGCCATACTTATTTTATTAGGTGGCGGCGTTGTAGCAAACGTGGTATTAAATAAAACCATTGGTAATAATAGTGGTTGGATAGTTATAACCACTGGTTGGGCTTTAGCGGTTTATGTAGCTGTAGTTATTGCGGGACCTTACAGTGGAGCTCATATTAATCCAGCAGTTAGTATAAGTTTGGCTGTTGCTGGAAAGTTTCCATGGGGAGATGTTCCTTTGTATATTCTAGCACAAATGATAGGTGCTATGATTGGAGCTTTATTAGTTTGGGTAGTCTATAAAAATCATTTTGATGCTACAGAAGATGGCGAAAGTAAAAAAGCTGTATTCTGCACAGCACCAGCAATAAGACATACATTTTTCAATTTTTTTAGTGAGGCATTGGGAACATTCGTGCTAATTTTCACCATATTATATTTTACTAATGCAACCATTAACGATACAGAAACTGTTATTGGTCTTGGATCATTAGGAGCATTACCGGTAGCTTTTTTAGTTTGGTCTATTGGTTTGTCTTTAGGTGGTACTACCGGTTATGCAATTAACCCAGCGCGTGATTTAGGACCACGTATTGTACATGCTTTACTTCCAATCAAAAATAAAGCATCAAGCGATTGGAGTTACGCATGGATTCCAGTTTTAGGACCTATAGCTGGAGCATGTTTGGCAGCTTTATTGATGTTGGCACTTTCTTAAAAGTTTATATTTTTTTACTGTAAATACTAAATAGCTTATTTTGTTTAGTCATTTTCTAAAACTATCTTTATGGATAGATAGAGTAAGTTGTTGTATCAACTTTAATTCTTATTGAAGGATGAAAATTTTGCAATCTATTTTTTTAATTTTTATCGGCTTGATGTCTTTTGCTCAAGAGTTGCCACCTATAGCAAAATTCACAACCGAAAACTATATGGGAGATAATCAAAACTGGATGATTTCTCAAGGGATTAATGATTATATATATGTAGCAAACAACAAGGGTTTATTAGAATATAACGGTTCAGAATGGATAACCTATAACTCGCCAAATAATACTATTATTAGGGCTGTAAAAGTTATTGGTGATAAAATATATACAGGATGTTATGCCGAGTTTGGCTATTGGTTAAAGAATGATTATGGAACTCTTGACTATATTTCGCTAACATCTAAACTTAATAAAAAATCACTTGAAGACGAGCAGATATGGAATATTATTGACTATAATGAGTGGGTTATATTCCAGTCTAATGACAGTATTTATTTTTATAACACGCAAACCGAGACGTTTAAAATAATTACAGCAACAAATATTATTTACAAAATCTTTAAAGTAAATGATCGTATTTATTATCATGTAGCTGATGAAGGTATATATGTTGTTAAAGATGGGGAGTCTAAACTTATATCAAATAATTCCATTTTAAAATCAGAACGCGTTATTAATATTTTTGAAGATGGCGAAAACCTAATTATTCTAACTCGTAGTTCTGGGTTTTTTAAATTTCAAAATTCTAAAATCACACCTTGGGAAATATCATCAAATTCGTTGCTAAAAGAAACAGATGTTTTTAGTAGTATTCAGCTTGAAGATGATAGTTTTATTATAGGAACAATTTCTGATGGGATATTGCATTTAAGTAAAGAAGGTGAAATTAAATATCAAATTACACAAAAAAAAGGACTAAGTAATAATACTGTATTGTCATTATTTGAAGATGGAAATAACAACGTTTGGGCTGGATTAGATAATGGTATTAACTGTGTTAATGTGAATTCCCCAATAAAAACATTCTTTGATTATGAGGGCGTTTTAGGAACGGTTTATACAACTCAAGTTTTTAAAAATACTTTATATATAGGTTCTAATCAAGGTTTGTTTTACAGAGCATTAAATTCAACAAATGAATCTTTTAAGTTCATCGAAGGTACTGCTGGTCAGGTTTGGGATTTATTTAACTTAAATGATGAATATTTATTTTGTGGGCATCATTTAGGAACTTTTATAATCAATCAAAATAAAGCAAAAAAAATTAGTGATAATTTAGGAACATGGACCTTTAAAGAGATTCCGCATAGAGAAAACCTTTTACTTCAAGGTAATTATAATGGATTGTTTATTCTTGAAAATATTAACGGATTTTGGCAGCTAAAAAATAAGATTGAAGGTTTTAAAAACTCTTCAAGATATTTTGAAATTAATGAAGATAATCAAGTTTGGGTAAGTCATGAATATAAAGGGGTGTTTAGTTTAAAACTAAATGATAGCTTAACAAAAGTTATAAAATCAGAAATGGAAATGACTTTACCGTTAGGAAAAAATTCAAGTTTAATCACTTATAAGAATACGGTTCTTTATGCGTCAGAAGAAGGTATTTTTAAGTATGATAAAAATAAAAAACAATTTCAAAAAGATTCTATTCTAAGTTCAACCATTAAAGAAAGTGATTATATCTCTGGTAAATTGGTTGTAGATAAAGATGAGAGATTATGGACATTCTCAAAAAATAACATTAGTTATATTGAAAACGATGATGTAACCAATAAACCAGTTATTAGTAATATTCCAATTCCATCTAAATTAAGAAGAGGTGTTTTAGGTTATGAAAACATTTCGCTTACAAATCATGATAAATATGTTTTGGGAACAGCAAACGGCTACATAATTTTAGATGCCTCCAGAATCAATAACAATAAAAACTATACTATTCATTTGAATGCAGTTAGTTTGCAAAATATTAATGACGAAACTGTAAATTATCCTCTAGATATAGAAAGTGAATTCAAACATAAAAAGGGCTTGTTGATGTTTAAATATTCTGTTCCTGAGTATGACAAATATTTGGATGTAAATTACCAATATAAATTAGAAGGACACTCAAACAAGTGGAGTAAATGGACTGATAATTCTAAAGTAACCTTTGAAAACCTCTCTTTTGGTGAGTATACTTTTAATGTTAGAGCTAAAGTTGGCAACAAATTATCAATCAATACGGCCTCTTATTCATTTTTGGTTCATAGACCATGGTATCTTTCAAACATGGCTTTTTTATTTTATTTCCTACTACTTCTAATAATTATTTTTATTACACATAAAGCTTATAAACGGCATTATATCAAAAAGTTTGCGCGCGAGCAAATGGAAAATGAGCAGGCTCTAATGCAAATTAATAATGAAAAACTAAATCAGGATATTGATAATAAAAATAGAGAATTAGCAATATCAACGATGAGTATTATTAAAAAGAACAGGGTTCTAAATAAGATAAAAAAAGAATTGAAAAAAAATAAACAGACGACAGATAATAAGACTGTTTTAGAACTTGTTAATAGTAATTTGAATGATAGCAAAGACTGGTCATTTTTTGAGCAAGCTTTTAATAATGCAGATAAAGATTTTTTAGAAAAAATTAAACAAGTTCACCCAGATTTAACACCAAATGATTTGCGTTTTTGTGCTTACTTAAGGCTCAATTTATCTTCAAAAGAAATGGCGCCATTGCTTAATATATCTACAAAGAGTGTAGAAACAAAACGTTATAGATTACGCAAAAAGTTAGGGCTAGAACACGATAGTGGTCTTGTTAACTACATCTTAAAGTTTTAGTAACACGACAACCCATAATTTAACCACGACATTACCACGACAAGAGCGTAAATATCAATGGTTTTAGGGGTTTATGCCAAATTTTTTTATCAATTCAATTTTCTAGTGTTTATAAGTGATTTAGAAAGAAAATGTTCATGTTTTTCGCCTATAAATTGCGATGTTCGTTTTTTATCGGCTTTAAAATTGTGAATTTATCAATATTTGATGCTAAGTTTACCTATAGTTAATTCTAACAATCAAATCAAACTATATTTTTGAAACTAAACTTAAAACGACACTCAAATGAAATTAAAACTCTGTTATCAAAAAATTAAAGTGCTGTTTTTGTCATTGCTTTTGCTTACTTCTTTTGGGGTATTGGCGCAATCACAAAGAACATTAACAGGAACTGTACTCGCAGCAGCAGATAATATGCCACTGCCAGGAGCAACAGTTATTGTTAAAGGAACCACCAATGGTGCATCAACTGATTTTGATGGAAAATTTTCACTATCAGTAAACGACAGCGAAACAACATTGGTTATATCTTATATAGGCTACATAACTCAAGAACAAACAATTACCAGTGATTCAATAACTATTTTATTAGTAGCTGATGAGAATTTACTTGATGAGGTAGTAGTTGTGGGTTACGGTACACAAAGAAAAAGTGATATTGTAAATGCTGTTGCTACAACCAACATGGAACAAGCAATACTAACGCCAACATCTGATGTAAATGAGATGCTAAGAGGTAGAATTGCTGGTTTACAAGTTGATGTAGGTGGCGGTACATTAAGACCAGGTGGAACTTCTGATATTATTTTTAGAGGACGAGGTTCTATAGAAGGTAATGTAAGTGCCATATATGTTGTAGATGGGATTATTAGAGATGGTGGTATTGAAGATATCGACTCAGATGATATTGAGTCTATTGAATTCCTCAAAGATGCTTCCGCTCAAGCTATATATGGTTCAAGAGGAGCTAATGGTGTTGTTTTAATTACAACCAAACGCGGTAAAGCAGGAAAAGTAAGTGTAAACTATCATGGTTTTGTAACTTCTAAATCAAT
>JBAQZZ010000288.1:0-4392 GCA_049791475.1 Flavobacteriaceae bacterium
ATATTATTCTCTTAATTTATTAAGTACATGACAAAAATTTATTAACATCAAATTATTAAAAAAAATCTCCTTAAATAATTCCTCCCCTTTTTTCAAGGGGAGGTGCCGATAGGCGGAGGGGTCCAACTTTAATAGTTATTTTATGATGTAAGATTATTTTTGTCATGTACTAAACTTAATTTATTAAAATTTAAATTCCAATTCAAACTTAAATCAGACCAATTATTATTCATGTCTTCAATTAGTTCAATTTTCCAATCTCTTTTCCATTTTTTTAATTGCTTTTCTCTTAAAGTGGCTTTATCCCCATTGTCACATTCCTCAAAATAAATTAGTTTATCGCAATTATATTTTGCAGTAAATGATTTTGGATAGACTTTTAATTTATGTTCTTTTGCTCTTTCGTCGATATTATCAGTTACCCCAATATACAAAACGCCATTTGGTTTGTTCGTCATGATGTACACATACCAATATTTCATAATGCTTTTTATGAGATTCCTGCTTTCGCAGTAATAGCTTTGATTTTCTGCTATGATAATGATTCTTTCTATTTAGAATAAGATTCCTGCCTTCGCAGGAATTATTTTGTCCCAGTACTCCCAAACCCGCCTTCGCCTCTTGAAGTTTCCGATAATTCATTGGCATCCATCCATTCGGCTCGTTCGTGTTTGGCAATTACCAATTGCGCAATGCGCTCACCGTTCAAAATTTCAAAATCTTCATTGGAAAGATTTACAAGAATGACACCGATTTCACCTCTATAATCTGCATCAATAGTGCCTGGTGCATTTAAAACGGTAACACCTTTTTTAGCCGCCAAACCACTGCGTGGGCGTACCTGTGCTTCGTAACCTATTGGTAATTCTATAAATAAACCAGTACCTACGATACTTCGCTCCAAAGGTTTTAAAATTCGAGATTCTGATAAGTTGGCACGCAAATCCATTCCTGCCGAAGCTATTGTTTCGTAATTTGGTAAAGCGTGTGCTGATTTATTGATGATTTTTATTTCCATTCCCTTCTTATGTCTTCCCAAAAAGAGAAGCGCCTATTAATGATTATTGTTATTTTAAGCTTAAAAGCTTTTTTATTTGATTTTTTTCTAACACTGTTGCATATCCCAAAAATACTAAAACCAAAAAAGTGTTTATATAATAATTGGCATTTGTATTCAAACTAATGACTGATAATATTATTGCCAGTATCAAATATCCTGATATTTGCTTTAAATTGTATGGAACATTATAATATTTCTGGCCAAATACATACGATAAAACCATCATGATTCCGTAAGCAGCCAATGTTGCCCAAGCCGCTGCCATAAACCCAATTACAGGAATCAAAACTAGGTTAAAAACTATCGTAATTACAGCTCCAATAATAGATAAATACATACCGTATATGGTTTTGTCCGTTAGTTTGTACCATATTGCCAAATTAAAATAAATGCCTAAGCATAAATTAGCCAGTAATACGATTGGCACTATGTTAATGGCTTGCCAATAACTTTCATCTTTAACCAATGCAATTTTAAATATATCTAAGTAAGAATTAATAAAAACCAACATAAAACTGCCTATGATCACAAAATACTTCATAATTAAGGCATAGGTTTGTTTTGCATTTATTTCTTTTGAATGTGAAAAGAAAAATGGTTCTGCACCTAAACGGAAGGCTTGGATAAAGATTGTCATGAACATTGCTATTTTATAACAACCACTGTAAGCGCCATTTATGTCTTTCCCTAATAAATAAGGAAGCACCCATTTATCAAAATTTTCATTTATCACATAAGCTAATCCTGCCACCATAATAGGCCAGCCATAATTTAAAAGCTTTTTTAAAATAGATACGCTGAACTCTAACTTCGTTTTAAAGAAATAAGGGATCAGCAGTAAAAAAGTGACAATACTGGCTATTAAATTAGCTATAAATATATACTGAACTAAATCTGACTCGTTATAACCTGAAAAAGCGATATTATATTTAGGAATTGCCCACAGGAAAAAATAGTTAAGTAATACATAGATTATAATATTGGTAATCTTAATAGCGGCAAACTTAATGGGCCTTCCTGTAGCTCTTAAATAAGCAAAGGGTGCCACAACAAGTGTGTCTAAAACCAACAAGCCAACAAGTATGTTAAAATATTTTGGAGATATGTTCAACCAAACTGAAAGCTGCTCACTAAAGATTATAACTATAACTAAAAACAAAATGGTAGTTATTGCCAAACTTATAAATGTAGTAGAAAACACTTTGTTTTTCTCTTCAGATTTATTAAAAAATCTAAAAAAAGAGGTTTCCAATCCATAAGTCAATAACACATTAAAAAAAGCTGCATAAACGTAAAAAGTGGTGTTATCTGAATAACTAGAGGTTTCTAATTTACCCGTATGAAGAGGAACCAATATAAAGTTCATCAAACGCGGCAGAACGGTAGCTAAACCATAAATAATGGTGTCTTTAAAAAACTTTTTTAAAACGCTCAAAAGGGTTTATTTTAGTGGTGCTAAAAATACGTTTTTAGCCAATGCAAAACAAAGATAAATTAGTGACCTTTTGTGTTTTGTTAAGGATAATTTAAATATTCCTTTTTGATAATGCCGGAAATTTTAAAGTACTTTGTTTTATTGCCTACTTTATAACTTACCAAACACTCATCTTCTTTTAGTTGAAAACGTGGCTTTTTAGGAAGCTTTGGAACTTGGTTGCCATATTCCGCATAAGGTTCATTACTCATGATAATGTCTGTTTTTTGATCGGTTTCATATTCAAACCGGCCAACATAAAAACCGTTGTTTAAATACTCTAATTTTGCTTGTTTCTTGTGAAAATAAACGCTGTCCAGTTTTATCTTTTTAGAATTTGAAGTAATTGGAATAACAATATCCTTAACACCACCTTCAACACCAGACACCCATTGTTGATAGTAAACACCGCCTACTTCAAACGGCAACTTATTGTCAAATTGTTTTCCTCCCGCACATTGCGAAAATGTTGCCAAGACAAATAACAGGGCCGTTGTGAAAAATATGCTTTTAAATAATTCCATCTTCAAATTTTTTGAATCTTATGAAGATGCCATCCCAAAATTAATGCCATAAAAAAACCCTTTTAATATGAGGGTTGATGTAAATAATATTTCAATAATTTCATTTTGAATAGCTTTTTAAACATTGCGGTCTTTTTGTCTTTGACCGAAAACTGGATAATCCCTATCCAGATTACTGATGAATATAATTTAGAAGGTAAATTTATTGAGGACACCATACTTTTAGTAGAAGCAAATATTCATAATAGCGAATTTGGGATAAACTCCCTAATAGATGAGTTTCACATGAGCCAATCCTCTCTTTATAAAAAAATAAAAATACTTACAGGCATGTCCCTTACTGGGTTTATTAGATCTGTTAGGCTTAAAAATGCGGCGAAAATAATTTTACACAATAACAATCCTAAACTTAGTAGTGTAGCTATGGATGTTGGTTTCAATGATTACAAATATTTTAAAAAATCGTTTAAAGAACATTTTGGTTGTCTTCCTTCGGAATATAAAGATCTTATTGATTCTAAAAAAGAAACTTTAGAATAAGGATTTAATAAGTATTGACTAAAATTTATGAAAGTCTTTATATTTATATGAAGACTTTTTTATGTGATTGTATTTAAAATTTACCGTTCTGCAAATAATGAATGTTGTCAATAAAACTATAGCTGTAAAATCAAATTTTGTGTAACGGTTGTTTAAAAAAACCATTATATTTAACTGGTTTTTTAAATTAAGGGCTCCATAGTTCAAGGGATAGAACAAAAGTTTCCTAAACTTTAGATCCAAGTTCGAATCTTGGTGGAGTCACAATTTTACAATGCTTTTTTGACAGCTTCAACGGTATTTTTAGAATTCCCGATAAATATTTCACCGTTAATCATAATTACTGGTCTGCTTAAAAAAGTATAATGTTCTAATATATAGTGTTTATAATCGCGTTCTTCCATGTTCTGGTTTTTTAAATCCATTTCCTTGTAAAGCTTCGAACGTTTACTAAAAAGAGCCTCATAACTGCCTGCCAACTCTTTCATATCTTCAAGTTGTTTTACCGTTATTTCTTCGGTCTTTATATCTTGTAAAACAACATCGGACGGTAGATTCAATTCTTTTAAAATTCTAATACAGGTGCTACATGTTTTTAAATAGTACACTTTTTTCATAATAGATGGCATTTTTTCATTGAACTGGTTTAAACTTTTTTGATTGAAGCGAAAAATGTATATTTTTTGATCAATTGAAGGCTTTTTTTAACTGCATAGCATCGCTACGGAGCAAAAAAAAAGACAAAAAGTGAGTGAAAAATATCATTTTGCAGCCAATTGAAAAAAGTTTAAATC
>JBAQZZ010000289.1:0-28934 GCA_049791475.1 Flavobacteriaceae bacterium
ATTCGAGTGAATTTTACTCATTTTTATGAGTGAAATTAGTATCGAGAATAAAATTTTTCATTTCAAAACCTGTTCTCGATACAATTTTCTGTTGAAAATTACTCGAACTGACATCTGGTTTGTCAAAGTAAATCAAAATGTACAACGGGTAATATAATCTTATTTGGTAATAATCGTTATTGGACTGTATTATCTGCTTAAAATCACATACTTTAATTTATCTGTTATTTAGCAGATATTTTAATTTATCTGTTATTTAGCAGATATTTTTGTTCGTTTCGATAAAAAAGTATAGATTTGAACATAGATAAGAAAAAGAATGACAAGCATTATTACAGGAGATATTATAAATTCAAGAGAAAGTGAACCAAAACTATGGCTTACTGCACTTAAAGATGCCTTGAATATTTTTGGGACGACACCTAAAACTTGGGAAGTTTTTAGAGGTGATAGTTTTCAATTGGAAATTAAACCAGAAAATGCTTTAGATGCTGCTACGTTAATTAAAGCAACCATAAAAAAATTTAAAAATATAGATGTTAGAATGGCTATTGGATTAGGTGAAAAAACGTATGTTTCAGATAAAATTACGGAATCAAATGGAAGTGCTTTTGTGAATTCAGGTGAATGTTTTGAACACATGAAAAATAACACGCTTGCCTTAAGATCTGATTTTGAAAGTTTTGATGCTACAATTAATATCATGTTAGAACTTGCACAATTAACCATGAATAATTGGAGTGCAACTTCTTCGGAAATTATTAAAACAACATTAGAAAACCCTGAATTAAACCAAAAACAAATTGCGAAAATACTGAACAAATCTCAAAGCAATATTAGTGAAGGTTTGAAACGAGGAGGTTTTGATGAAATTCTAAAATTATTACAGTATTACAAAACCCAAATACAAACTATATGTTAACGTTAGCCATAAAATTAATACTTGCGCACATTATTGGCGATTTCGTATTGCAACCACAAAAATGGGTGCTTCATAAAGAAACTCACAAACACAAATCGAAGTTTTTATATTGGCATATTTTAGTCCATTTTTTAGCCTTAATTATGGTATTACAATTTAATTTTAGGTATTGGCTGGGTATCTTAATAATTGTGATATCTCATTATATTATTGATGTTATCAAACTACACCTTAAACCTAAATTTAATAGTAGATTATTGTTTGGTTTAGACCAATTAGCGCACCTACTAATAATCGCTTTGGTTGTAAAAATTTATATGCCATATGACTTCAATTTTGAAACCCTTTTTGGAGCTAAAACACTATTACTAATAACAGCATTGTTATGTATTACTAAAGTATCTTCCATTATTATGAAAACCATAATTTCTAAATGGGATTTAAAGGAGTACATCGAAGAATCCTCGTTAGAGCATGCTGGTGCTTACATTGGTATTCTTGAGCGTTTGTTCGTATTCGCCTTTATAATTACAAACCACTGGGAAGGCGTTGGCTTTTTAATAGCCGCAAAATCGGTATTCCGTTTTGGAGATTTATCAAAAGCTAAAGACCGAAAACTTACCGAATATATTTTAATAGGAACCTTACTTAGCTTTGGATTAGCTATTGTATTTGGTTTGGGTTATGAGTATGTTTTAAGATTGATAGGAAACTAATTACTTCCTGTAAAACTTAGCATAACCTCGATAAGCGAAAAACCCTAAAACAGCAACTATAGCTACAGCTATACCAATAAATTGAACACTCACAATTTGGTCGCCACTTGCATAACTATGCAAACCTGCTAAATAAAAATTAACTCCAAAATACGTCATCATAATACTTGCAAATGCAATAATTGACGCTAAGTTAAACCCCCAACGACTACGAAGTCCAGGTACTAAACGCATGTGTATTACAAACGCATAAATCATGATGCTAATAAGTGCCCAAGTTTCTTTAGGATCCCAGCCCCAATAACGCCCCCAACTTTCATTTGCCCACATGCCACCTAAAAAATTTCCAATGGTAAGCATTACTAAACCAACGGTTAAAGCCATTTCATTAATAATGGTAAGTTCTTTAATATTCAAATCCATTTTAGTTTTGTTTTTCTTGGTAGTAAAAATCATCAATAGAAGAGAAACTACACCTAAAATCATACCCAAAGTAAATGGCCCGTAACTTGCAACAATAACAGCTACGTGAATCATAAGCCAATAACTATTTAAAACTGGTTGAAGATTTGCTATGGCAGGATCCATCCAGTTCCAATGGGCTATCATTAAAATCATAGCGGTTACAAAAGCCGTTGATGCAATGGTTAAATCGCTTTTTCTGCCAAAGGCTAATCCAAAAAACATAGTTGCCCAAGCTACATAAATCATAGATTCATAAGCATCACTCCAAGGTGCATGACCAGATATGTACCAACGCACAATTAAACCTGCAGTATGTAATAAAAATAAACCAACTATAATCCATTTAAAAACCGTGATAGAAATATTTAACACCTTACGTTTATCATTAAATATTTGAATAATTAAGAGCACAAATAACAAGGTACCCGCATACATATACCAACTAAAAAGCTTTTTGAAAATGTCGTATTTATTATAAAGTATTTCGGTGTGAATTTTATCATCATTTAGCATCACTTCTCCTCCATATTTATGTTGTGTTTTCTTAAAAGCACTTAAAAGTTTTGAAGCCTGAGAAAAGTCATCCGTTTGTTTTGCCTGATTTAAAGTGTATAGATACACACTAAAACCATTCTTTATAAAATTGGTATAAAGCGAATCTTTAATTGGCGTTTTATCTCTAATATATTCATAGTTTGAAATCCATTTATTATTGTCATCATTAGGAATTGGAAATATTTTTAACGACATGCCTTCCACGGTATTGAACAATAAATTTACGCGTTGATCTGCTTCTTTAAATTCTTTTTGAAATCCATTAGGCACTTGCGCTTTATAAGCTTCATCCAAATAAGGTGCTAATTTGTATTCGCCTCTATCGTTAAAAAAATCAGCAAGAGTGGCGTATTTATCTTCTTTATTAACACCTATTAAACTCCTAATAGAATCTGCTTTTTTAAGTTTTAAATAAATAATAGGCACATTATACCAAAGTTGCGGACTTTCCTGAATTGATAAAAACACCTGATTCGCATCAAACCCTTCATAAGTATCACTTTTACTTAATTTGCGAAGCATTTCTGAAGCATACGTATTAACGGGCATCATACGGCCGCTTAAATCTTGAATAACTAAATGTCCAAATTCATCAGCGTGTTCTTTGGGTGTTATATTCGCTTTTAAAACAGAGTCAATTTGTGTTTTTGTTGGTTTTGAATGATTGTGTCCGTCTCCTTCAAAATGTTGTTGCGCAAACCCATTTAAACCAAAACATAAAACTAAAACGGTAATTAGCTTCGCCTTTTTATCTTTTACTTTTTCTAGCTGCCTTTTTAAATCTCCAAAACGAGAGAATTTACTAAACAGAATCGCCATGAGTCCAAAATACAGCATAAAATAGCCTATATAAGTTAGCAATGTGCCCCAGTAATCATGGTTTACAGACAGTATGGTGCCTTTTTCATCAGGATCGAAACTTGATTGAAAAAACCGATATCCACCATGATCCAAAATATTATTCATGAAAATTTTATAATCATAATCGCCTTTATCTTTATCTAAAACAGTAACTTCACTTGAGTAAGCAGAATAGCCTTTTTCAGTTCCAGGATAACGCTCTGCTTCAAAATCATTTAATTTTATAGAAAAAGGTAAGTCTAAAACTTTAGAGCCATATTTAAAAGCAAAATCTAAACCTCCTACTTTAATTGATTTAAAAGCACTATTAGTGCCTTTACCACCAAGTAAACCAATAGTTTTTGTGTCTCCATTAGCACTTACTTTAAGCACAGCACCGTCGGCATCATTTCTTAAAATTTGAGGTTTCTGAACAATATCAAAAATACCTTTTACTACAGATTTTGGAAACACCACTTGAATATTTTCTTGAATATTATAAAGCGACCTTAATATTAAAGGCTGAATACTATCTTTTTCTAATCTACCCTTAACTTGGGTAGCCATGGTCATATATTCACCTTCAAAAGGTGATTCAATACTAAGTGAATCGCCTTGAAATATAATATTTATAGCACCTTGTGTGGGTTTATTAAGTGCAAATAATACATTATGAACACTCTGTACTTCTCCCACTTTTAGAAAATGATTATGCCCGCCTTCAACCATTTTAAGATATTCTTCGCCATTTTCATTTGGGATTATATCTTCTTCGGCACCTTTTATAAATTTTTCTAATTCAATAGATATAGGTGCCTTATTATACTCCGTTTTAATTTCAAAATCGTTTTCTAAGCGTGCTGAAAAATCAACTTCACTTTCTAAAACCCGTCTTTGAGTAACACCGTTTACTACAAAATCGCCATCTATATAAGTTGTTATGTATGTTTTTTGTGAAAGATATGTGTTTTCTGATTCGCCTTCTCTAATAGCCATCATACCTTCAAAACTCATATATCGCGTTATAAAAGCGCCTAACAGAATAAAAATAAACGATATATGCAGAATAAATGTTGCCCATTTTTCTTTTTTATAAAGTCTGAATCTGAAAATATTTCCAGTAAAATTAATTACGAAAAAAACCATAATAGCTTCAAACCACCAAGCATTGTAAATCAAATTTCTGGTG
The DNA here is from genome assembly GCA_049791475.1 of Flavobacteriaceae bacterium. Lineage (GTDB taxonomy): Bacteria > Bacteroidota > Bacteroidia > Flavobacteriales > Flavobacteriaceae > CAXBID01. Next base: position 4,688 of record JBAQZZ010000289.1, read on the forward strand.
TATGGCGTTGGCGATGTGTCTTGTCCTGCGTCCATAAAAGTACCTGCTGCCATAGCTGCTGCAAAGGCAATAAATAAGAAAGCGGTAAGTCGTGTTGAAAAAAGAATTTTGGCGAGTTTTTCTTGCATAATCATAGCCCTTTAAAAGGTTTTGCAAATTTAATGATTAAAGTTTATTTTGAAGTATTAAAATATGTTAAAGACATTAGTAAAAAAAATAATTGTTAAGAATTTCTTGCTTCAAAAATTTTCAAATATAAAAAAGTTCCCATTTTTCTGGCACGACGTTTTGCATTTTCTGCACAATCGCCTTCAAAAAGGGCATCAATAGTTTGAAACCATAAGTTTAACCACAACCCAAAATGCAATTCTGTAATACTGTTTTTATTTTCTTTATCAACTTTTACATGTACATCCAAAGGGTTTCCTAAGTACTTTTTATCTAATTTACGTCCTATAAAAAGACTGGACTCCCAAAAGGTTGTTAAGTGCTCTAAGTGAGCATCCCAATCCTTAATTCCGTTATTAAAAAAAGGCCCTAAAATAGCATCTTTCCTAACTTTTATATAAAACGAAGACACTAATAAAAACACATCTTCTCTGGTTTCAATATCTTTTTTATTCATAGTAAACAAAGATAAGTAATAAGACTTTTATTTAACGGAATACTTACTTATTTTAGCCATATGATTTCTGTAGTAATTCTCGGTGCTGGCAACGTAGCAACTCATTTATATAAGGCTTTTAGTAAAGCGGAAAATGTTTCTGTACATCAGTGGTTTAATAGAAGTTTAAAAGTTATTGACGCTTACAAAAATAGTGTTGAAATAACCAACGATTTATCAAAATTAAAAGCTGCAGATATTTACATTTTAGCAGTAAGTGATGATGCTATTTCTGGTCTATCTTCAAAACTTCCTTTTGATAATAAATTAGTGGTTCATACTTCAGGAAGTGTTAGTGTTTATGATATAGATAAAAAACACAAACGCGGCGTTTTATATCCTTTACAAACATTTAGCAAAAATGCAGAAATGGACTTTACTAATGTTCCAATTTGTATAGAAACTATTGATAAAGCTTGTTTTTCTGTTTTGAAAAAATTAACAGAAAGTATTGGTAGCACTGTACAAAAGGTTAATACCGATCAGCGCAAAGTATTACATTTGGCGGCTGTTTTTGTTAATAATTTTACAAATCAATTATACAGAATTGGACACGAAATTACAGAAAGCGAAGGTGCCGAATTTGATATTTTAAAACCACTAATTTTAGAAACTGCTAAAAAAATTGAGCATTTATCGCCGTATATGGCTCAAACAGGACCTGCAAAACGCAACGATAAAAAAACAATTAAAAGACATTTAAAGCAGTTAGAAAATAATAGTCATCATCAAGATATCTACAAGCTTTTAACGGCATCAATTCAAAAAACCCATGGAAGAAAAAAGTTATAAAGAATACTTAGAGCACATTACTACATTCATTTTTGATGTAGACGGCGTTTTAACAGACGGCACTGTTACCATTTTAACAGATGGTGAAATGTTACGTAAAATGAGCGTAAAAGATGGTTATGCCCTAAAAACAGCTATTGTAAATGGATTTAGTATCTGTATTATTTCTGGTGGAACAAATGAAGGTGTGAGTATCCGTTTAAAAGGTTTAGGTATTAAAGATATTTATTTGGGCGCTCATAATAAAATTGACCAATTGAATGACTATTTATCGAAAAGGAACATAAAGCCTGAAAACGTACTTTATATGGGTGATGATATTCCTGATTTTCCAGTGATGAAAATTATTGGTTTACCATGCTGCCCGCAAGATGCTGTACCAGAAATTAAAAGTATTTCAAAATATGTTTCACATAAAAAAGGTGGTGAAGGTGCTGCTCGCGATGTTATTGAACAAGTGCTAAAAGTACAAGGTAAATGGAACGGTAACTTTAGCGCTAAGAATGATTAATAAATGACAGAAATTATTGATTTAAGCCAAGAGATCTATGAAGGTATGCCTGTTTATAAAGATTTACCCAAAGTAAAAATGACTATCCATAACTCTCATGAAGAATGGGATGGAATAAAAAACCCAAAAACCAAAACACCTGCTGTACATAAATTAGAACTTGGCGAGCATACAGGTACGCATGTTGATGCTATAAACCATATGGCAAAGCAATACCAAACACAGTCTATCGACACGATGCCTTTATCGATGTTTTATACTGAAGGCATTTGCTTAGATTTTTCACATAAAGGATTTAAAGAATTAATAGAACCACATGAAATTGAAAATGCTTGCAATAATTCCAGATTAGAAATTAAAGAAGGTGACACCGTTCTAATTTATACAGATCATTATAGAAAAACTTACAATACAGAAAATTGGGCTAATGGCCCAGGTATTACTGCTAATTGTGCCCGATGGCTTGGAGAAAAAAAAGTTGCAGCTTTTGGAGTTGAAACTATGTCTCCTGGAGTTCCAAATATATCAAATAAAGCCGTTCACCATATTTGTGGCGAGTTAGGATTTACTCATTATGAAAACTTGATAAACCTTCACTTATTAATCAATCGAGGTAGATTTCGGTTTATCGGACTACCTCTTAAAATAAGAGGCGGAACAGGTTCTCCCGTTCGTGCAGTTGCCATTTTTGAAAATTAAATCATATAAATAAAATTGAACTTACTTAACCTCATTCGCTGGAAAAATTTATTGATGATTGTCATAGCGCAATTACTCATAAAATATGCCCTTTTAGATTCATTTGGAATAAAAACAAGTTTAGATACTTTAGGAATTACACTATTAATTTTAGCAACCGTTTGTATTGCTGCAGCCGGAAATATTATTAATGATATTTATGATGTTGAAACCGATTTTATAAATAAGCCAGAGAAACTTATAATAGGTAAAACAATTTCAGAAAAAACCGGCTATAATTTATTTATCGCATTAAATGTTATTGGTGTTGGCATTGGTTTTTATGTTTCAAACCATGTTGGTAAAAGTGCTTTCTTTTCGTTATTTGTAATTATTTCTGCATTACTTTATGTGTATGCCAGCTATTTAAAGCAAATACTTTTAATAGGAAATATTGTCATTTCAATTTTGGTAGCTTTAAGTATTCTAATTGTTGGTGTTTTTGAATTAATACCATCAATAACTCCAGAAAATCGTCAATTTCAATTAACGTTTTTTAAAATTATTTTTGATTATGCATGGTTTGCTTTCATGATAAATTTTTTAAGAGAAATAGCTAAAGATTTAGAAGATATTGATGGCGATTATAAAGCTGGCATGAACACGTTACCCATTGCTATTGGCAGAAAACGTGCTACAATTGTTCTGTTTATATTAACTTTTATCCCATTATTAGGTATAGCTTATTATGTAATTAATTGGCTTTACAAAGAGCCGATTGCTGTTGGTTATTTTTTACTATTTATTATAGGTCCTTTAATTTATATCTGTATAAAATCATTTAATGCAGAATCAAAAAAAGACTATCATCATATTAGTAATATGCTCAAATTAGTTATGCTTTTCGGGATGCTTTCGCTACTTTTATACAAGTTTATTTTTATAAAATAATGTTAAACGAAAAACTAAAAAATCATCATATTATACTGGCATCTGGTTCTCCAAGGCGACAAGAATTTTTCAAGAATTTAGATTTAGATTTCGAAATTCGTTTAAAACCCGTAAAAGAAGAATATCCAAATCGATTAACACATTTTGAAATAAGTAATTATTTGGCGCAATTAAAAGCACTGCCTTTTAAAAATGAATTAAAACCTAACGATATACTTATTACCAGTGATACTATTGTTTGGCACAATAATAAGGCTTTAGGGAAACCACGCGATGAAAATGATGCATTTAATATTTTAAAATCCCTGAGTAATGAGACTCACGAAGTTATTACCTCTGTTTGTTTTACTACAACAACTTACGAAAAAACGCTTTATTCAATAACCAAAGTTGCTTTCAAACATTTATCTGATAATGAAATTTGGCATTATATAAAAACTGCAAAACCATTTGATAAAGCTGGAGCTTACGGTATTCAAGAATGGATTGGGCAAATTGGTGTTATTAAATTAGAAGGCTCCTATTTTAATGTGATGGGCTTACCTACACATCTTGTTTACAAAACGTTAAATGACATTGCAGACACTACATAAATTTGTAAATTTATCATTAAAAAAGTAATCATGTTTAAAAGAATCGTAAAAGCTGAAATACTATTTTGGGCAATCATAGGGCTATTAGCTCTAATGTCTTCTTGCAAAAAAGAAAGCCCATCAAAAGTAATAGCAAGTCATTTAGAAACTGAAAATAAAGTTGAAGCATATTCAGATAAAAAAGAACTTTCCAAAGCATTTAAAACGTATTGGTATGCTGGTGAAGCTGAAATTTCATCGTATAAATTAGAGCAAGAACGTTATGGCGAAATGCGTGATGGACACGCTGTTTTAGTCTATGTTACCGAAGATTTTTTACCAAACAAACAGGTGAAAGCAGATAGACAAAACTTAAATAATATTCCTGTTTTAAAACTAAATGCAACCAAGAATTTTAATACAGGTATTTATCCGTATTCCATTATGCAAAGTACATTTTATCCAGTTTCAAATAATAAACATGCCATAAAAGTATCAAGTTCTATACAGGAATGGTGCGGACATGTTTATGCGCAACTTAATACTAAAGACCAGTTTGAAATCATGTCGCATTCCTATTTTGAAAGTGAAGCTGATGAAAATTTCAAATTAGAAAAAGCCATTTTAGAAAATGAATTATGGGCGCAACTTCGTATTAATCCTAAAAGTTTACCAATAGGCGATTTACAAATTATTCCTTCATTTGAATATACCAGATTGCGTCATAAACCCATAAAAGCCTATAATGCTGCAGCAACTTTAGCAAATAACTCATATTCAATTACTTACCCAGAATTAAATAGAACACTTACTATAAATTTCAACTCTGATTTCCCACATGAGATTTTGAGTTGGGAGGAATCTATTGGTAATAAAACTACAAAAGCTACCAAGTTAAAAACTATAAAATCTGCCTATTGGAATAAGAATGGTAGCAAAGATGAATTTTTAAGAGATACGCTTCAATTAAATTGAATCATATTCTTTTAGTAATGTATCTTTGTGCTATTTTAAATTTCATCATAAATGATAACCTTTATTGAAAATTACCAAACCGAGCTAATAATTTCTGGAGTTTTACTTGTTTCTTTACTCATCATAAGATTTATTACACATTTTACAGTTACAAAATTAGCCAGAAAGAATGGTATGAATGATGCCAGAATTCGTCTTATAAGAAGATATATAACTGTAACGCTTTTTTTAATTGCTGTTCTTATAGAAGCTTCCGTTTTCGGTACAGCATTTCGTGATTTAGCGGTTATTTTTTCCTCAGTTTTTGCCGTTATCGGCATTGGTCTTTTCGCTATTTGGTCTATTTTAAGCAACATCACTTCTGGTATTATTATGTTTTTCAATTTCCCATATAAAGTAGGAGACAAAATTGCTATACATGATAAAGATTTCCCAATCATAGCTATTATTGAAGATATTAGAGCGTTTCAACTGCATTTACGTATTGAAAATGGCGATTTAGTAACTTATCCCAATAATTTAATGCTTCAAAAAGCGGTTACTTTAATTGAGAAAGATGCTATTGAAGAATCTAATATCATTTAAATTATCCATACATTTATAGGATTATGATTAAAGCCGCCAAAAAAATTAGAACTCAAATCTCAAAGAGAAAAGTAGGTCAAATTCCTGGAAGTGTTATTTATACTGGAGAAAAGTCTGATCAAAAATTATTTATTGAAGCCTTTGACTATACCAAAGATAAATGCGTAGTAAAAGAGCTTACAGACGTTCAAGAATGTTTTGAGTTTGATAAAGGCTCTATTACCTGGATAAATATAAACGGCTTAAACCATGTTGATGCCATAGAAAAAATAGGCAATCATTATGAGTTGCACCCATTAGTACTTGAAGATATTGTGAACATATCGCAACGCCCAAAAATTGATGAGTATGATGATTACCTTTTCATTGTATTAAAAATGCTTTATTATGACGCTAATGAAAAAATAGCATCAGAACAAGTAAGTTTTATTTTAGGTGATGAATATGTGCTCTCGTTTCAAGAATCTGAAGGTGATGTTTTTGATGAAGTTCGCGATCGTATTACACAAGGTAAAGGTCGAGTTCGTAGCATGCCTGCCGATTATTTACTGTATGTATTAATTGATGCCATAGTCGATCATTATTTTAGTGTTATTGAAACTTTAGGAAATAAAATTGAAGACTTTGAAACAGAGATATTTTCTGGTAATGTTGCAGATGATGTGAGCCAGAATATTCAAAATTTAAAACGTGAAATATTAAGAGTTCGTCGTGCTATTTTTCCACTTCGTGAAGTTATCAATCGCATTGAAAAAAATGAAAGTGATTTAATTAATAAAAAGACAATTACCTATTTTCGAGATGTTTACGACCACTTAATTCAAGTATCAGAAAATATAGATATATACCGAGAAATGATTTGGAGTTTAATGGATATGTACATGACCACCATTAGCAATAAAATGAACGAAGTGATGAAAGTACTTACCATAATGGCTTCTATTTTTATACCATTAACTTTTATTGCCGGTATTTACGGGATGAATTTTGAGTATATCCCAGAGTTAAAATATAAGAACTCCTATTTTATTCTTTGGGGCGTAATGATTACACTTTTTGTAGGCATGCTTATTTATTTTAAACGTAAAAAGTGGTTATGATTTAATAACTTTTTAGAGTAAAACCAAAAGTTAAAAATTTATCTTCTCCTTTTTGATTTTCTATCACGATACTTTCAAAAGTATGCAAATAGTTTATTTTAAAATTTAAAAATTTCCAAACAGGCAATTCTAATGCTAAATCAGCTTGCCAACGGTAATTATTTGATTTTTCTAATGATGGTTGAAAATAGCTTTCATGTGTGAAAATTACTTTATTTTTAAACAAATAATATTTACCGTTTATCCAGACAGTTGTTCGAAATGTATTTATAGATTGATTGTTGTTATACTCTAAAACATTAAAATTGGATTGCGAAAATTCTGTTTGTTCATATTCGCTTGAAAGAGAAAACTTAAGCCAATCTTTCTCTTTACTATAAATTTGAAATGAAACACCTGCCCCAAAAAGTGATCTTAAATCAATTTCTCTTCTAAAATTTGTACTAACAAAACCTAAAACAAATGGATAAATTTTTCTATCCGGATTCAAATACAAGAAATTCAAACTTAAAATATCTTCATCTGCCTTTTCCTTCCCAAACTCTTGATAAGTATAAGAGTTTCTAGTTTTAAAAATCCATTTTTTCCATGGCTTAACACTAAGCTCAGATTTTGCTCTAAAAATTACCGTTTCTACATTTCCACCTTGCCATAAACCTGTTAGCGAAAGGTTTGCTTTTAATTTAAGGGTATCACTCTCATTTATTTGACTGGAAACTATTAAAGGGAGAATTAAGAAAACAAATAATACACTTTTCATTCTTATCTAATTTAATTCTTTTAATGAGGTAAATATAATAGATATGAATAATAACTGAAAAATAATTAGAGGTTTATAAACCGTTAAATAAAAACTAAAACCAGCCAAAACGCTGGTTTCTTTTTTATATTTGATTTTATCTAAACAAAAACCATGAAGAGACAATTTCTTTACTTATTTATATTCTTTTTAAGTTTATCTATTTCTCAAGCCCAAAAACCCAAAATACCTTCATCTTCAGAGATTTACGAGTCTATCCAAAAACTTAATTTTTTAGGTTCTGTTTTATATATCGCAGCACACCCAGATGATGAAAATACACGATTAATTTCTTACATGTCTAATCATCTTAAAGCAAGAACAGCATATTTATCTTTAACGCGAGGCGATGGTGGTCAAAATCTTATTGGACCAGAAATTAAAGAATTATTAGGCGTTATCAGAACTCAAGAATTATTGGCTGCGAGACGCATTGATGGTGGCGAACAATTATTTACCAGAGCTAACGATTTTGGTTACTCAAAACACCCAGATGAAACTTTAGAAATTTGGGATAAAGACCAGGTTTTAAGCGATGTGGTTTTGGCTATTAGACAATTTAAACCAGATGTTATTATAAATAGGTTTGACCACAGAACCGCTGGTTCAACTCATGGTCATCATACAAGTTCGGCTTTGCTTAGTATGGAAGCTTTTGATTTATCAAATAAAAACACAGCGTATCCAGCTCAACTAAAACAGACCACCCTGTGGCAACCAAAACGATTATTTTACAATACAAGTTGGTGGCGTTATGGTAGTCAAGAGGAATTTGACAAGTTAGATAAAAGCAATATGATTAGTTTTGATATTGGCACCTATTACCCACTTAAAGGGCTGTCTAACAACGAATTAGCTTCTTTAGCTAGTAGTCAACATTTATGCCAAGGTTTTGGACGCTTAGCACAACGTGGTTCTCAAAACGAGTATATTGAGTTTTTAAAAGGTGATTCTTTAACTGATAACTCAACTATTTTTGAAGGAATTGATACCTCTTGGAATCGAGTTAAAGGTGGTGAAGCTATTGGCGATATTTTATATCATGTTGAGAAAAATTTCAATTTTAAAAATCCGTCAGAACATCTTTCTCAATTATTGGAAGCTTATAAATTACTTCAAAATATTGAAGATGAGCATTGGAAAACTCAAAAAACTAAAGAATTAAAAGGCATTATTGAAATGAGTGTGGGCTTATATTTGGAGGCTTCTGCAGAAACAAATTGGGCAACATCTGGTGAATTAATAAATTTAAACATAGAAGTTTTAAACAGGAGCACTGAAAATATTGTTTTAGAAAGTATTGAAAACACAAATGGTTTAAAAGTTTCAAAACAAATACTTTTAGAAGAAAACACAAAATACAATTTTAAAGAAAATCAGTTAATTGATGCAAATCAAAACCCTACAACACCTTACTGGCTTACAAAAAAAGGGACATTAGGCATGTATCAGGTAAATGATACAAACTTAATTGGCTTGCCTGAAACCCCAAGATTTTTTAAAATAGATTTCAACCTTTTAATCAATAATACACCAATTACTTTTACCAAAGACATTATTTACAGATTCTCAAAACCAGATAAAGGCGAACTGTATCGTCCATTTGAAATTATACCAGAAGTGTCAGCTAAAATTAGTGAAAAAGTCATTATTTTAGATACCGATAAGCAACGTGATATTACCGTAATTGTTAAAGCTGGACGTAACGATTTAGAAGGTTTTGTTGAAATTGCTCATCCAAACGATTGGAGTATATTTCCTAAAAATCAGAAAATTGAAATTAAAAATAAAGGTGAAGAACAACGTTTAGTTTTCACTGTGATTCCTCCAAAAAATCAAAGTGAAGGATTAATTACACCAATGGTTCATATTGGAGACAAAATTTACACCAAAGAACTCATTGAAATTGATTACGAGCATATTCCATTTCAAACCGTTTTATTACCAAGCGAAAGTAAAATTGTACGCTTAGATATTAAAAAGAAAGGTGAAAATATTGCTTACATTCAAGGTGCTGGTGATGTTGTTCCTGAAAGTTTACAACAAATTGGTTATAATGTTCGTATCATTACACCTGAAGAAATTAATACAGAAACACTAAGCCTTTTTGATGCTGTTGTTGTTGGTATTCGTGCTTATAATGTTGTTGAAGATTTAAAATTTAAACAACAATTATTGTTCGATTTTGTAGCTAAAGGCGGCAATATGATTGTACAATATAACACCAATCGTGGATTAAAAGTTAATGATATAGCACCTTACAATTTAAAATTATCGCGTGATAGAGTTACCGATGAAAATGCAGAAATTCGTATATTAAATTCTGTACATCCACTTTTAAATTATCCAAATAAAATTACTCAAAAAGATTTTGAAGGATGGACACAAGAACGCGGATTATATTTTCCGGATGAATGGGCAAACGAGTTCACTCCTATTTTATCTATGAATGATAAAGGGGAAACACCAAAAGATGGTAGTTTACTTGTCGCTAAATATGGTAAAGGATACTATATCTACACAGGCTTAAGCTTTTTTAGAGAATTCCCTGAAGGTGTTTCTGGTGCTTACCGCTTATTTGCAAACATGCTTTCTATTGGTAAAGACCATTTAAAACTAGATGACAAATTAAACGATTAAATATGTCTGAAGAAAAAGAAAAAAGACAACCTTGGTTAAAATTGTATTCTATAGTTTTAATTGCCAACGCTATTTACATCATCATTTTTTACCTAATCATGCAAGCCTTTTAAATTATGCAAACTTTAAATTGGATTGATTGGGTTGTACTTACTGTAACATTGCTAACTATAGTTGGTTATGGCACCTGGAAAACGCGTGGTAGCAAAAGTGCACAAGACTATATAAAAGGAGGAAATACTAATAAATGGTGGACTATAGGTTTATCCGTAATGGCAACACAAGCAAGTGCTATTACCTTTTTATCTACAACAGGTCAAGCGTTTTCAGATGGTATGGGCTTTGTTCAATTTTACTTTGGCTTACCCATAGCTATGGTTATTATTTGTTTGGTATTTATTCCTTTATATCATCGATTAAAAGTTTATACTGCTTACGAATTTCTAGAAAACAGATTTGATTTAAAAACCCGAAGTCTAACAGCCATTTTGTTTTTAATACAGCGTGGTTTAGCTGCTGGAATAACCATTTTTGCACCAGCTATAATTCTCTCTATTGTTTTAGGTTGGAATATTATAACACTTAATATAATTATTGGTTTACTCGTTATTATTTATACCGTTTCTGGGGGTACTAAAGCAGTTACAGTAACTCAAAAACAGCAAATGTTTGTCATTTTTGCAGGTATGCTTGCCGCTTTGTTTATCATTTTAAGTTTAATTCCTGATGATGTTTCATTCACTAAAGCTTTAGATATTGCTGGTGCTAGTGGACGCATGGAAGTATTAGATTTTTCTTTTGATTTAGAAAACAGATATACGGTTTGGACAGGTTTACTTGGTGGTACCTTTTTAATGCTATCCTATTTTGGAACCGATCAAAGTCAAGTACAGCGCTACTTATCTGGAAAATCGAAAAAAGAAATGCAAATGGGTCTAATCTTTAATGGCTTATTAAAAGTACCTATGCAGTTCTTCATTTTATTGGTTGGTGTTATGGTATTTGTATTTTATCAATTTAATCCAGCGCCATTAAATTTTATTGATGCTTCCACTGAAAAAGTTTTAGCTTCAGAATATTCACAACAATATCAAGATCTTCAGTTAGAACAAAATAAATTGTTTGACAGAAAAAAAGAACTAAGTATTCAACTTTCAAATAGTGAAGATAATAACTTACGAAAAGATATTTTTAAGCTTGATAGTATTGAAAAAAAACATCGTTTAAAATCTAAATATTTAATTAAAAGAGCCATTGATACAACTTACGCTAATGCTTATGATAAATTAAATTCTGAATTAGTAACATTACCAGTTGATAGCGAAATTTACAAAGAGAAAAAAGCAGAATTAAAAGTATTTTATCAAGACGCTGCAAAAGACACACAAACGAATGACAGAGATTATATGTTTATTACGTTTATACTAAAATATTTACCAAAAGGGCTTATAGGCTTACTTCTAGCAGTAATTTTGAGTGCAGCAATGTCATCAACAGCATCAGAGGTTAACGCATTGGCAACTATTACTTCAATAGATTTATATGGCAGAAATGTAAAAGGAGAAAAAGATGAGAAACACATGGTAAAAGCAACTAAAATATTTACCTTAATTTGGGGTTTAATTGCCATTATTATAGCTTGTTTTGCAAATCTTGCCGAAAATTTAATTCAGCTTGTTAACATAATAGGTTCTATATTTTATGGCAATGTTTTGGGTATTTTTCTATTGGCATTCTTCTTTAAATTTATAAAAGCCAACGCTGTTTTTATTGCAGCAATCATAACACAAATTATTGTAATAGTTGGTTGGTGGTTTGATTGGATGCCATATCTATGGCTCAATTTATTTGGCTGTATCTTGGTCATTGTAATTGCAACATGTATTCAACTAACACAAAAAACAAATGTCTCGACACATTAAAACTATTAACTGGGGAATTATTGGACTTGGCTCAATCGCTCACAAATTTGCTCAAGATTTAATCACATTAAATGATTCAAAGCTTTACGCAGTAGCATCAAGAACTCAAGAAAAAGCAGATGCTTTCGCTAAAAAATATAACGCAACAAAAGCTTATGATACCTATGATGCTTTAGCAAAAGATCCAAATATTGATGCTGTCTACATTGCTACGCCGCATATTTTGCATAAAGAAAACACCCTTTTATGCTTAAATAATGGTAAAGCGGTTTTATGTGAAAAACCTTTTGCAATGAATGCCCAAGAAGTTGCTGAAATGATTGCAAAAGCTAAAGAAAAAAAACTTCTTTTAATGGAAGCACTCTGGACGCACTTTTTACCACACTATCAATATGTTATTAAAACTTTGAAAGATAAAACCTATGGTAATATTTTAAATATGGACGCTAGTTTTGGCTTTTATCGTGAGTTTGATGATGATTCTAGGCTTTTTAAAAAAGAACTTGGTGGTGGCGTTTTATTGGATATTGGCATATACCCTATTTTTTCAGCGCTTTCTACATTAGGCATTCCTAAAAACATACAAGCAGATGCTACATTTTTTGATAATGGTGCAGACTCATCAAATGATATGGTTTTTGAGTATGATAATAATGTAACCGCCCATTTAAAAGGGTCACTTTTAGAAGAAATGCCTTGTGAAGCTATTTTTAATTGCGAAAAAGCAACTGTTAAAATAAACAGACAGTTTCATGCACCATCAACCGTATCAATTATTAAAGATGGAAATGAAGAAATTATAGATTTCAATTACAAAACTATTGGCTACAGCTACGAAATTTCACATTTTAACGAACTTCTTAGAAATGGAAAAACCGAAAGCAATATCATGTCTTTTGAGTTTAGTAAACAGCTTATTAAACTACTTGATGATGTTCGAAACATAATTAATCTTAGTTATTAAACACCTAAAAAGACTTGTTTTTGTTACTTTAAGTAAATTTTACTTGTCTATATGTAAAGTTTATTTTACTTTTGATTTATCAATCATTTAAATCAATTTTAAAACGAATAGTTATGAAAACAAATTATTTATTACCAAACAAGTACAAAATCTATGGTTGGATACTTTTTAGCATGGGTATAATTGCTGGAATTTCATTTTCTATTGCCGGTTATGAATCTAACCTTTTTACAACAAAAGTGCTCACAATTTATGACGGACTTAATATTAAAATTAATGGAAAATCTTCATTTTTTACTATTCAAGAAAATAGTATTGTAGATGAACTTATTACAATTTCTATCATTATTGGTGGTCTTATTGTTGGTTTTACAAAAGAAAAAATAGAGGATGAATTTATTTATAAGCTACGTAAAGACTCACTAGTTTGGGCAATAATATTCAACTATGTTGTATTACTTTTTGCAACTCTATTAATTTATGATCTTGCATATTTTGATGTTCTTATTTTTAATATGTTTACACCTTTAATATTTTTCATTGTACGTTTCAATTTTTTAAAAATTAAATCAGGAAGCGATGAAGAATAATATAAAAGTACAACGCGCAATCCATGATATGACGCAGGCAGATTTAGCAGTAAAAATTGGTGTTAGTAGGCAAACCATAAATGCCATGGAGAAAAATAAATACGTGCCTTCTACAGTACTTTCTTTAAAAATTGCAAAATTATTCAAAATACCTGTAGAAGATATTTTCTTTTTAGACGACAACGACTAATAAAATAAAACGAAAGTTAGCAAACACATGCGTTAACGATTGCAACGGCATCCTTTTTTGCCAATAAAAGCAAAAAAGATATAGTGAAAAGCGTGTTAAAACGCCAAAAAAATAACATAAAAAAAAGCGCAACTCTAAACCGTTGCGCTTTTATATTTTTCTAGAAAGTCTAAAATTCTAACAATCTAAGTAGTCCAATTTACATAGCTCCCCATTCTTTCAGAGAGGCTTTATTCATATCGATATAAGCAGAATTTCCAGCTTTTTCAGCACCAGCTAAAGAGGCTTTAGCAATAGCAATCGCTTCTTTTTTATTACCTGCTTTAGCATAAATTAAACTTTGTTGCCTTAACTGCCAAAAACCTGGTGTTTTAATCATGCTCATCGCTTTGTCCATCCATTCTTTAGCCGTATTGATATCTTTTCCAGATTCTAAATAATAAACCGCTGAAGCATAATAATCTGATGCTGCAGGACCATTCATAATTTTAGCAATACCATCAGATACCATCTTATCTGTGGGTACTTCAAAAGGTATAGCAACATAAGTTTTATCCCAAACCAAATCAATCGTAGCACTACTTGTTTTAATGTTGTTTACATCTAAAGTGAATGTCTCTACACTAAAAGGAAGTTCCATAGGTGTAATGGTTGTTTTAGCAGCTACTTTACTGTCGTCCCAATCTTGTGGAACACCACTTCCATTATAATCTGTGTAAAAATAAACATCCCAAGTTTCAACTCCTGGTTTTGCAAATAAAGCATAAGTACCCGCTTTTAGTGTTTGTCCATCAACAGTAGCATCAGTACTAAATGTAATTTTAGTTCTAGCATTTGCACCTGTTCTCCAAACTTTATCATAAGCTTCTAAGCCTCCAAATATTTTTCTTCCTTTTACTCCTGGTCTAGAATATTCGATAGTCACATCAGTTAAACCAACCTTTTGTTCTAGTTTACCTAAAGGGCTTGGTTGTGGTGTTTCAATTTGAGCATTAACAGAATATACCGTTGTAAATGCTAATAAAATTAATAGTAGTTTTTTCATTTTTAATATAATTAATTATAGGTTTAAATAGTTTGGTATAAATTTACGCATCAAATCTCCTATTAATGTTAACAAAAACTTAAAATAAGACATTGTATATTTACAGCTTATTTTATTAAGTTTTTGAATTGAAGTCTTTTGCAAAAGAAAAAAAGGTTAAGTGTATTAACAGTTATTCGAACCGCTTCAATCCCTAACCAAATAACAAATACTAATGAAACAATATTTCTCAGAAACAACAGGCACATGTACCATGGTATTTTGTGGCTGTGGTGTCATGACCATAAATGAAATAACTAACTGAAGTATTTCTCACGTTGGGTTTGCATTTGCTAAAAAATTTCCTAGGAAACAAGTACCATTTTATATTCTAGCCCAAGCTATTAGAGCAATTTTTGCTGCTTTTTTACTGTGGTTTTTATTTCCTGATAAATCGGTTTTTAGGCGAAACTACGCCCGCAGATGGATTTCCACCATACAAGGCAGCAATTCTCGAGTTTTTATTAACCTTCTTTTTAATGGTGGTAATTACCAATATACCTTCAGGCAGTAAAGAAATTGGGACTATGGCAACCATTGCCGTTGGTGGTGTTAACCTTTTAGAAGCTGTGTTTGCTGGCTCAATGACTAAAGCCTCTATGAATGCTATTCGCTCTATTACTCCTGCTCTATTTACTGGTAATTTTCAGTATTTATGGCTTTATATTACGGCTCCAATTCTTGGAGCTATCGTTGCAGTTTCTAGCTGTAAATTGGTAAAAGACGACGATTGCTGTTAATTTTATCATAAAGCGTTCATAATTTTGTTTAACTTTTGGTTTAAATTGTTAAACATTTTGTATATTTGATATAAATTAAATCATTATGGCCAAGAAAAAAAATATTTCAAATAACGATATCATAACGTTTTATATGGATTATGTGTTAGAACATGACGAAAATCCAAAATCGGTTTATGCCTTTTCAAAAATGAATAATTTTGATGAAGCTGAATTTTATAAACACTACACCAATTTTGAAGCTATTGAAAAAGGCATTTTTGAGGCATTTTTTCAAAACTCCATGACTGTTTTAAATAAAAGTGAAGACTATAAAATATTTGATGCTAGAAATAAATTATTAAGTTTCTATTTTACTTTTTTCGAAAACCTTACAGCCAATAGAAGTTATGTGATTTTCACACTCAATAGTCATAAGCATGGCTTAAAAGGTTTAAAAAAGCTTTCAGGCTTAAAACAACACTTCTCTAAATACATTGAAGAACTGGGTATACAAATGCTAGATATCAAACAAGAACAGTTTGAAAAAATACAAGAACGTGCATTGAAAGAATCTGCTTGGTTGCAATTATTATTAACCATGAAATTTTGGATGGATGATACATCGCCTTCTTTTGAGAAAACAGATATCTATATTGAAAAATCTGTAAACACAAGTTTTGATGTTTTAAATATTGCGCCCCTAAAAAGTATTATTGATTTTGGAAAATTTATTTTCAAAGAAAAAATACACATGAACTAAACCTATGAATACAATAGATAAAATACCGACTTCAAAAATACAGCGCGCTACCAAATTAGTAACCACAGGTGCTAAAGTTGGGGTAAATTATATTAAATATTATGGTGACAAAATGATTAACTCTGAAGTTGATGCGAAAGAGCGCCTAAATAAAAACAATGCAACAGATATTTATGACGGTTTAAAGCAATTAAAAGGGAGTGCCTTAAAAGTGGCCCAAATGCTAAGTATGGAAAAAAGCATTTTACCACAAGCTTACGTTGAAAAATTCTCTTTGGCTCAATTTTCTGTACCACCATTATCACCACCGTTAGTAATAAAAACATTTAAAAAATATTTTGGAAAACATCCAAATGACATATTCGATACTTTTAACGCAACTTCTGTAAACGCTGCCAGCATCGGCCAGGTGCATATTGCAGAAAAAGATGGGAAAAAACTTGCTGTGAAAATCCAATATCCAGGAGTTGCGGAGAGTATTGCTTCAGATTTAGCTATGGTAAAACCCATAGCCATGAGCATGTTCAACATTAAAGGAAAAGATTCTGATAAATATTTTAAAGAAGTTGAAAATAAATTAGTTGAAGAAACTAATTATATTTTGGAGATGATGCAAAGCAAAGAAATTGCCAAAGCGTGTTCTCATATCCCAAATTTGAAATTTCCAGAATATTATGAAGCATTATCTTCGGAACGTATCATTACTATGGATTATATGGAAGGTGAACACCTTTCTGAGTTTACTGCTTACAACACAAATCAAGAAAAATCAAATAAATTAGGACAAGCTTTATGGGATTTCTACATGTTTCAAATTCATAAACTGAAAAAAGTACATGCAGATCCACATCCCGGAAATTTTTTAATATCAGAAGAAGGAAAATTAATAGCGCTCGATTTTGGGTGTATGAAAACTATCCCCATGGATTTTTATACACCTTATTTCGAATTAGCTAAGCAAGAAAACATTAATGATAAAAAGAATTTTGAACAAAAACTTTTTGAGTTAGAAATTTTGAGAACTGATGATTCAAGAGAAGAATTAGAATTCTTTACTCAAATGTTTCATGAAATGTTAAGCTTGTTTACGCAACCGTTTCAAGCTGAAACTTTCGATTTTTCTGATGCTGAATTCTTCGGAAAAATAGCTGAACTTGGAGAGAAATATTCAAAAAATACCGATTTAAAAAAGATGAATGGAAACCGTGGTTCTAAACATTTTATATACATAAACAGAACATTTTTTGGACTCTATAATTTAATGTTCGATTTAAAGGCCAAAGACATAAAAATTAATAATTTCATCAATTTATAATGACCTATTTTAGTGAAGATGATATTAATAATTTACACCATTTATACAAAATTAATTTAATAAATAGTTGTTCTGGCTATAAATCTGCTAACTTAATTGGCACGAAATCAGCCAATGGTATTGAGAATGTTGCTGTTTTTAGTTCTGTTACGCACATCGGCTCTAGTCCTGCTATGTTTGGATTTTTTATGCGCCCAACAACGGTTATTAGAAATACCTACGAGAACATAAAAGAAACTGGTTTTTTTACTATCAACCACATTCATAAAAATATTATTGAAGATGCGCATCATACATCTGCTAAATATGATAATTCTATTTCAGAATTCGATGTTACAGATTTAAAGTCAGAATATAAAGCTGATTTTCAGTCACCGTTTGTAAAAGATGCACCCATACAACTAGCTATGGAATTTGTTGAAGAATATGATATAAAAGCCAATAACACCATACTTTTAATAGGCAAAATAGTAGGCTTATTTATAAATGACAATCTTATTGAAAAAGATGGATTTGTAGATTTATCAAAAGCAGAAGTGGCTGCAATTAACGGTTTAGATGGTTATGCCGTTGCAGAAAATAAGGTTCGATTAGGCTACCAAAGACCGAAAGAAGTTAGAAGAAAAATAATTTTTCATATTTAGAAATCTGAATAATCCTTATAAATAGTAAAATAACACGTTTTCCCCTTTGGGGAAATGTCTGAAAAACAAAGGGACTATGAAAATTCTCGTTACAGGTGCCACAGGCTACATTGGCAAGCGACTTATCCCTTTTTTAATAAATGAAGGGCATGAAGTGGTTTGCTGTGTTCGAGATAAACTTCGCGCCGATAAAAGTTATTTGGAAGAAGAATTAATAGACATTGTTCAAGTCGATTTTTTAAAACCTGAAACACTAAAAAATATTCCCACCGATATTGATGTGGCGTACTATTTAATCCACTCAATGTCAAATTCTTCAAAAGATTTTGAATCGCTTGAAGAGCGTTGCGCAATAAATTTTAAATCGCAATTAGAAAAAACAAAAGTTAAGCAAATCATTTATCTAAGTGGTATTACTAACGAGGAAGAACTTTCTAAACATTTACGCTCAAGAAAGAATGTTGAAGATATTCTGAGTTCAAAAAACTATGCGCTAACCATTTTCAAAGCTGGAATTATTGTAGGTTCTGGTAGTTCTTCCTTTGAAATAATTCGTGATTTGGTTGAGAAACTGCCATTTATGATTGCTCCAAAATGGTTAAATACAAAAACACAACCACTAGCAGTTAGAGATGTATTATCATTTTTGTTTGGAGCCGCTGGAAATAGTTCTGTTTACAATAAATCTTATGATGTTTTTGGCCCTGAAATACTAACCTACAAAGAAATGTTGCTTCAGTTTGCAAATGTACGAGGATTGAGGCGTTCAATTTTAACCGTACCAGTAATGACGCCTAAATTGTCTTCTTACTGGCTGTATTTTGTGACATCAACATCTTACAAATTAGCAACATCGCTAGTAGATAGTATGGGTGTTCAAATTATAGGAAAACCAAGTGATATTAATCAATTAATGGATGTAAAACCATTAACCTATAAACAAGCCGTTGAACTCGCTTTCGAAAAAATAGAGCAAAACAGTATTGTTTCAAGTTGGAAAGATTCAATGGTTAGTAGTGGCCGATTAAGAAGTAATTTACATAAATATATAAATGTTCCTACCTACGGATGCTTTAAAGATTGCAAAGAAAGACCTGTAAAAGATTCTAAAAAAACTATTGACAAAATTTGGAGTATTGGCGGCACCACTGGCTGGTATTATGGAACATTTTTATGGAAAATAAGAGGCTATATTGATAAACTTTTTGGCGGCATTGGCTTACGAAGAGGACGCACCAGTCCAACAGATCTAGACGTTGGTGATGCATTAGATTTTTGGCGCGTCATTTTTGCAGATAAAGAACAAGAAAAACTCTTGCTTTATGCTGAAATGAGACTTCCAGGTGAAGCTTGGTTGGAATTCAAAATTGAAGATGGTTTACTCAAACAAACAGCTACTTTTAGACCTCGCGGGCTTTGGGGTCGCTTATATTGGTATAGTGTATTGCCCTTTCATGGTTTTATTTTTACTGGTATGATTAATAAGTTGGTTAATGTTTAAACAGTTAGGAGTTAGGAGTTAGGAGTTAGGAGTTAGGAGTTAGCAAAAATGTAGAATTAATATTGAGAACAAGAGATAGCAAAGCAGAATGTCCTGAATCAATTTGGAGCATTGAAACTTGAAATTCATAAATAAAGAACGAAGGAATGTAGATGCAAAGCGAAGTTTTAAGCATGTAATTTCGAAAGTGAATGATACTTTAGCAATTTCATCATTTCATTATGATATTTTGGCTTGGTTTATCCTGAGCGTAGTCGAAAAGTTTTGTATCAAGACAAAATGAACTACACTAAAATGAAAAAACAAAATCTACCTGAAAAAATATGTCCTGTTTGTAAATTACCTTTTAGCTGGAGAAAAAAATGGGAGAAAAACTGGGATAACGTAAAATATTGTAGTGAAAAATGCAGGAGAAACAAAATAACAATAGTGCCTTAATATGGTTTAGAAACGATTTGAGAGTTCAGGACAATGTGGTTTTGAACCAAGCTATCGCTGAAAATAAAACGATTATTGCCTGTTATTTTTTTGATCCAAGACATTATGAAAACTCACATTTCGGATTTAAAAAAACAGATAAGTTTAGAACTCAATTTTTAATTGAAACCATTCAAGATTTAAAAGCGAATCTAAAACCTTTAAATATTGAATTGTTTGTTTTTAATGAAAAACCTGAAATAGTAATTCAACAACTAATTAAAGACTATAATATAAATTCCATTTATCTTCAAAAAGAATGGACTTCGGAAGAACAAGATGTTTTACAAAAAGTAAAATGTTCTGTTTCAACTAATGTCAGATATATTGAATTATATAATCAGTTTTTATACCACCCAGAAGATATTAATATGTCGTTTTCTGAAATCCCTCAAGTGTTTACCAATTTCAGGAAAAAAGTAGAAAAGTATAGTAAAGTTAGAGCTTCAAAAATTAGCCATTCAGTAGAAAAAATAGAAGTCATTACGAATATTACCAAAATTCCAACGCTTCAAAATTTAGGGTTTGAAGACTTTGAAACACATCCAAACTCAGCATTTCCTTTTAAAGGTGGAGAAACTTCAGCATTAAATAGATTAAACGAGTACTTTTTTGAAACCAAAAAACTAGGTGTTTATAAGAAAACCCGAAACGGATTGGTTGGAAAAGATTATAGCTCAAAGTTTTCTGCTTGGTTAGCAAATGGTAGTATTTCTCCAAGAATTATTTATTGGCAAGTCATCTTATTTGAAAAAGAACATTACAAAAACGAATCTACGTATTGGCTCATTTTCGAACTCATTTGGAGAGATTATTTTAAATATGTCTCACTAAAACATCACAACGATATTTTTAAAATAGATGGCATTTTAAAAAAAGAATACGATTGGAAATCTGACGAAAAACAAATTCAAAAATGGATTAACGGCAAAACTAAATCGGCTTTCGTGAATGCAAATATGGTTGAGCTTAAAAAAACAGGTTGGATGAGCAATAGAGGCCGACAAAATGTAGCATCATTTTTTGCAAAAGAGATGTTATTAGATTGGAGAATTGGTGCTGCATATTTTGAATCTGTATTAATCGATTACGATGTACACAGTAATTATGGTAATTGGATGTATGTTGCGGGTGTTGGAAATGACCCAAGAGATCGAAAATTCAATGTAAAATTACAAGAAGAGCGCTATGATGCTAGTGGGAAGTTTCAGAAGCTGTGGCTACAGGAGACTTTGTTTTAAAAAAGTGTTTCACAGAGAAATATAAAATTGAAAAAAATTACACAGAGGCAAATGGAGAAATCACAGCGTTATACAGAGAAAAATAAAAACATCAAATAAAGTAAAAAATGCTCTGTGAATCTCTGCGAAAACTCTGAGAATCTCAGTGTAACTAATTTAAAATTTTAGAATTAGAATGAAAACATTAAGACTCATATTAGGCGATCAACTCAACATCAAACACTCTTGGTTTAAAGAAACCAATAAGGCTGTTGTGTATTGTCTTTTTGAAATGCGTCAGGAAACCGATTATGTAAAGCATCACATTCAAAAAGTGATTGGTTTTTTTGCTGCGATGCGTCAGTTTACAGAAGATTTAAAAACAAAAGGTCATGACGTTGAATATTTCAAAATAAATGATGAAATAAACACTCAAAACTTAACTAAAAACATCTCTAAATTAATCAAAGAACATCAAATTGAAACCTTTGAATATATTTTACCTGATGAATATCGATTGGATAATCAACTTAACGACTATTGCAAATCTTTATCTATTCAAACCAAGTCAGTTTCCGCAGAACATTTTTATACTAAACGAAATGATTTAGCTACCTTTTTTAAAGGTAAAAAGCAATATCTCATGGAGAATTTTTACAGAGATATGCGCAAAAACCATGATATTTTGATGGTTGCAGGCCAGCCCGAAGGTGGCAAATGGAATTATGATAAAAGCAACCGAAATAAATGGAAAGGTGATGTTGAAATTCCTAATTACAAACTTTTTAAAAATGATGTTTCTGAAGTTGTAAAAGATATAAAAACAGCAAACATTGAAACTATTGGTAAGTTTGAAACTAAAACATTTTCGTATCCAATTACTCGAAGTCAAGCCATAGAGCAACTTAAATATTTTTGCGAGGAATTATTGATTCATTTTGGCGACTATCAAGATGCCATGCACAGCAATGAAGATTATCTATTTCATTCAAGGTTATCTTTCGCCATGAATATTAAGTTGATATCACCTAAAGATATCGTGAAAACGGTCCTGAATTATTACCGAAAGCACGATGATGTCATTCATATTTCACAAGTTGAAGGTTTTATTAGGCAAATAATAGGTTGGCGCGAATATATGAGAGGCATGTATTGGGCGTTTATGCCAGAATATAAAACGAAAAATGCATTAGATAATCAAAATAAATTAGCAGACTTTTTTTGGACAGGTAATACAAAAATGAATTGTTTGAAACACGCCATAAATAATTCACTAGATAATAGTTACGCGCATCATATTCAAAGATTAATGATTACTGGAAATTATGCTTTACTAACCCAAACTAATCCAGACGAGGTGGACGATTGGTATTTGGGAATTTATGTGGATGCTGTGGAATGGGTTCAACTCCCGAACACTAGAGGCATGAGTCAGTTTGCAGATGGTGGTAAAATAGCCACCAAACCTTACGTGTCTTCTGGTTCATACATTAATAAAATGAGTAATTATTGTAGTGATTGCCATTACAATAAAAATAAAAAAACTGAAGATGACGCTTGCCCATTTAATAGTTTGTACTGGAATTTTTTAGATGATAAAAGGCCCCAACTTGGTAATAATTTTAGAATGGGCATGATGTATAGTTTATTGGATAAAATGGCTAAGCAAGACCTACAAAACATAAAACAAAAAGCACAACATATTATAGCACATCAAGATGAATACTAAACCCCAAATACATATAGTATGGTTAAAACGCGACCTACGTTTACAAGATAACGAGGCCATTTTTAATGCGTTACAATCTGGAAAACGCGTTTTATTGCTTTATGCTTTTGAACCTTTATTGATGAATGACGCACATTACAGCGAACGTCATTGGAATTTTATAAAACAATCATTAGTCGATTTAAATAACGAACTCAAAGGATATCATTCTAAAATACTAATTATAAAATCTGATATCATTGCAGCTATAAACCAATTGCAAACAAAATACCGGATTACCAACATTTATTCACATCAAGAAACAGGGCTTTTGGTCAGTTTTAATCGTGACAAATCATTCAAGCGATTTTGTAAAAACAACCTGATTAATTGGCATGAAAACATAAATAATGGTGTGCAGCGTGGTTTAAAAGATCGTGATCAATGGACCGAACTTTGTAATATTTTTTACGAAATGGAACCGTTGGAATTCAAACCTGTAACCAATCAATTACTTCATATTGATGAAGTTAAAGATTTGGAGAAAAACTTTAATACCATGTCGCTTGAAACTAAAATCAATACACCGTTTCAAAAAGGTGGTCGATCTATGGGGCTTAAATACTTAAAATCATTTTTTGATGAGCGCTATATAAACTATATGTTTCACATATCTAAACCAGATTTAGCAAGAACAGGCTGCAGTAGAATTTCGCCTTACATAGCGTGGGGAAACTTATCTATAAGAGAAGTTTCCCATGAAGCGTTTCATTTAAAAAAAACCTCAAAAAACAAAAAAGCTATAGAAGCATTTATGTCGCGTTTACGTTGGCAGGGACATTTCATTCAAAAGTTTGAAATGGAACATACTATGGAAGAAGCA
>JBAQZZ010000290.1:0-7788 GCA_049791475.1 Flavobacteriaceae bacterium
ATTTGGATTTCCTAATAATTGCTTCAATTTTTTTCATATTATATTGTGTTTATTAATTAGAC
The DNA here is from genome assembly GCA_049791475.1 of Flavobacteriaceae bacterium. Lineage (GTDB taxonomy): Bacteria > Bacteroidota > Bacteroidia > Flavobacteriales > Flavobacteriaceae > CAXBID01. Next base: position 63 of record JBAQZZ010000290.1, read on the forward strand.
TAAAAAGCATTACTAGAAATTAGCAATGCTTTTTTATTTTTTTTAGAATGAATAGATGGCGGCTAGTACAAACGAGCTTAAGCTTTTTGTTGCAGCTAAATCATTATCAATAAATGAATCATCAGATGCAGAGTCTAAACGAATCTCTGGCTTGATAGTTAAATTATCGATAGCAAAACTTCCTGTTAAAGTAGCGGCAAACACACTAGTATCAGCAACTCCAGACCCTATCGCGCCAAATTCTCCGTCTTCCACAAAATACTCACCTCTTAAACCTAAAGTAAAAGTATCAGAAACCGCAAATTGAGGGTATAGAGCAGCACCCATAAATCCTGGCTCATCATCTTCTGTTGTTAAATAAGCGGCATTTATTCCTAAGAACAAATCATCTGATACATCAAATCCACCTGTAAAATCAATTTCGGTGAAAGAAGGGTCTAACAAAAAGTTTAAATATTGTCCAGCATATCCTAATTGTGCACCAAATGCATAATCACCAGTTGGGTTAAATTCGGTTAAATCTGTGTCATTCATAACACCTAACATTAAGCTAAAATCTTCAGATAAAACAATATCAGCTTTTAAACCAGTGTGACTAAATGGCCCGTAAGAGAACAAATAAGACGTACTGTAGTTGAAATTCCCAACAGGTGAAATAACTTCGTAACCTAAAAAGGTATTAAAGTTACCCATTGTTAATGTTACAGACTCACTAACATTCCAGTAAGCATATAATTGATTTACCATATTAGAACTACCACCTGGTCTTAATATGGATGAATTAAAAATAGCATCTTCTCCTCTTGGCCCAAGAACTAAATCGGCAACAAACCCAACTTTTTCGCCATCATAAGAAGCAATAACGTTTGCCATACCCAAAGCAAAACCTGGCAAATCTGCAAAAGAAGATCTTGGGGCAATAGTATTTTCATCATTAGGAGCTGTAAAATTTGCTCTATAATATACGTCTATACTACCACTTAAAGTAAATTTTGGTGCTTCTGCCTCTTCCTGAGCAAATAAGGCAGTTGCCATAAAAAGCATTGAAAGTGTAATAAGTTTTTTCATAATTTCAAAATTTTAGTTATTAATTATTTTTTGGTTATTTTTCCTAATAATGAATCAAAACTATATTAAAAATTTTTAACCCCTATAAAAAATAGGGGTGTTTGGGTCATTTTTATTAATATTTCATTTTTTACCCTATTTTTTTATAGGTATTGTCATTATTATTTAATTTTTTGATTTTTCGACAAACTCATTGCTTGAATTATTGTTAGTGTTTTTTATTTTTTTATGATATTATTTTTAATAATCTGAGGTTTTATTGAGGTTAATTAACAATTGTGTATTTATTGTTAAATATTTAACGATTGAATATTTATTAAAATATTTATCTATTATTGACATATAATTATTTTTATCTTCCCTTCGCCTATAAAACCGAAATAATGAAATAGCCCCTATTGTATTTCAAATTCTAGTGCATATATTTACATTTCGACCCAAGTTTTAAACTAAAATTTGTTGATTATGCTGAAGAAACAAGGACTCTATTTACCTGAATTTGAACACGAAAACTGCGGGGCAGGTTTTATTTGTAATCTCAAAGGAGAGAAAACAAACCAAATCATTCATGACGCCCTAGAAATTCTGGTAAAATTGGAACACCGTGGTGGTGTTAGTGCTGATGGAAAAACAGGTGATGGTGCAGGTTTATTAATTGATATCCCTCATGAATATTTTAAACGAGTAAGTGGTTTCCCCATTCCTACTCCGCGAGAATATGCAGTAGGTATGGTGTTTTTACCTAAAGTGAGAAACCAATATCAATTTTGTAAAGATATTTTTGAAAAAGAAATTAAAGCGCAAGGGCTTGTAGTTTTAGGATGGCGAAAAGTACCAGTAGACTCTACACAATTAGGTGAGATAGCTAAAGCATCAGAGCCAAATATTGAACAAATTTTTGTTGGAAAAACTGAGCTTATAGATGAGGCTGTTTTTAAAGCAAAATTATATGCTGCTCGTAAAATCACAGAGCACGAAATAAGAAACTCTAAAATATCTGAGAGCTCTTATTTTTACCTTCCAAGTTTATCAACAACAACTTTAATATACAAAGGCATCATTATGCCCGAAGATATTGGGCCGTATTATACCGATTTGCAACAAATCGATTTGGTTACAAGACTTGCTCTAGTACATCAACGTTTTTCAACAAATACGATGCCTACTTGGGAATTGGCACAACCATTCCGTTTTATGTGTCAAAATGGAGAAATTAACACGCTTCGTGGAAACGTGAGTAGAATGCGTGTTCGTGAAGAAATTATGAAGAGTGATGTTTTTGGACCTCAAATAGAACGCTTGTTCCCCATAATTTTACCTGGAAAATCAGATTCTGCTTCCATGGATATGGTAGTTGAATTATTAACACACACAGGGCGCTCATTACCAGAAATTATGATGATGATGATTCCTGAAGCATGGGAAAAACATGCAACTATGTCTGCAGAACGTAAAGCTTTTTACGAATATAATGGATGTATTATGGAACCTTGGGACGGTCCAGCTTCTGTACCTTTTACAGATGGCGATTATATTGGTGCATTATTAGATAGAAACGGTTTAAGGCCTTCAAGATATACTGTTACCAAAAGTGGCAAACTCATCATGTCTTCAGAAATTGGTGTGGTTGATATTGCTCCAGAAGATGTGGTAAGCCATGGCCGTTTAGAACCAGGAAAAATGTTTTTGGTTGATATGAACAAAGGGCGCATCATCAAAGATGAAGAAATTAAAAGTAAAATCGTATCAGAAAGACCTTATAAGGAGTGGTTAGATAAAACACGATTGCATTTAAAAGATGTGCCTTACACTAACGAAACATGCCCGATTGAAACCATCGATATAAAAACCAGACAACGTTTATTTAACTACACTTTTGAAGATATTCAAGAAGTTATCACGCCAATGGCTATTGTTGGAAAAGAGGCATTAGGCTCCATGGGTACTGATACACCTTTAGCAGTTTTATCAGATAGACCGCAACTTATTTCAAACTATTTCAAACAACTTTTTGCACAAGTTACCAATCCACCTTTAGATGGAATTCGTGAAGAAATTGTAACAGATATTAGTCTTAATTTAGGAAAAGATCGAAATATTTTCAGCATTACCGAAAGGCAATGTAGAAAATTAAAAATCCAGAATCCGGTTATTTCTAATGACGATTTAGAAAAAATTAGAAGTATTTCAATTGAGGCCTTCAAAGCTGAAACTATTGAAATACTATACCCAAAAGCTCAAGGACTTAATGGTCTTGAAAATGCTTTAGAAGCTATTATTGTACAAATCACAAAAGCTTTAGAAAGAAAAACGAATATCATTATTCTTTCTGATAGAGGTGTGAATAAAGAATTTGCGCCAATACCTGCTCTGTTAGCGTGTTCTTATGTAAATCATCAAATGAACCGTTTACGAAAGCGTTCTTATTTCGATATCATTATTGAATCTGCAGAACCGCGTGAACCACATCATTTTGCAACCTTATTTGGTTATGGCGCTAGTGCCATTAATCCTTACATGGTGAATGAAATTATTAGAATGCAAGTAAAAGAAGGTTTTATTACAGGCATGGACGAGCAAAAAGCAGTCGATAATTTTAATAAAGCTATTGGAAAAGGTATTTTAAAAGTGATGAACAAAATAGGAATCTCCACACTACATTCGTACAGAGGTTCTCAAATTTTTGAAATTGTTGGTTTCAACTCCCAATTTGTTGAAAAATATTTCCCGTACACAGCCTCAAGAATTGAAGGTATTGGCTTATATGAAATTGAAAAAGAGATTGATCAACGTTACAAACAAGCCTATCCAGACAATGCAATTGATAAAAATTTAGGTTTAAATATTGGTGGCGATTACAGATGGAGACGTAATGGTGAACGCCATTTATTCAACCCAACAACCATTGCTAAATTACAGCAAGCGGTAAGATTGAGCGACCAAGCGAGTTATGATGTGTATTCAAAAGCAATTAACGAGCAAGCTGAAAACTTAATGACCATTCGTGGTTTATTTGAGTTTGATAATTTGGATCCTATTCCTATTGATGAAGTAGAACCTTGGACAGAAATTGTAAAAAAATTCAAAACAGGCGCCATGTCTTATGGCTCTATTTCTCGCGAAGCGCATGAAAATTTAGCTATCGCAATGAATAGAATTGGAGGTAAATCTAATTCTGGTGAAGGTGGAGAAGATAGAAATCGTTTTCATCCAGATGTGAATGGCGATAGCCGTAATTCGGCAATAAAACAAGTAGCTTCTGGGCGTTTTGGGGTGACTTCTCATTATTTAACCAATGCTAGAGAAATTCAAATTAAAATGGCTCAAGGCGCTAAACCTGGTGAAGGGGGACAATTACCTGGCTATAAAGTATTACCATGGATTGCTGCTGCACGTAACTCAACCCCATTTGTAGGCTTAATTTCACCGCCACCACATCATGATATTTATTCTATTGAAGATTTAGCACAATTAATCTTCGATTTAAAAAATGCGAATCGTGAAGCTCGAATTAATGTGAAGTTAGTATCTGAAGTTGGTGTTGGAACAATTGCCGCTGGTGTGGCCAAAGCAAAAGCTGATGTTGTTTTAATTTCTGGTTATGATGGTGGTACCGGAGCTTCTCCCTTAACCTCATTAAAACATGCGGGTTTACCATGGGAACTTGGTTTGGCCGAAGCACAACAAACGCTCGTTTTAAATAATTTAAGAAGTCGAATTGTAGTTGAGTGCGATGGACAATTAAAAACAGGCCGTGATGTTGCCATTGCTGCATTATTAGGTGCTGAAGAATTTGGTTTTGCAACGGCGCCATTAGTAGCTTCAGGATGTATTATGATGCGTAAATGTCACTTAAATACATGTCCTGTAGGTATTGCAACTCAGGATAAAGAGTTACGTAAAAACTTTAAAGGCACGCCAGAGCACGTTATTAATTTCTTCTTTTATATCGCTGAAGAATTAAGAGGCATTATGGCACAACTAGGTTTTAGAACTCTAAGCGAAATGGTTGGTCAAACACATAAAATTAATGCGAATAGTGCTATAAAACATTATAAAGCTAAAGGTTTAGATTTATCAAGTATTTTACACAGACCAGCAGCTTACAGAAATATGACTGTTAAAAATACACAAAAACAACATCATGATTTAGATAATGTGTTAGATTTCACCATATTAAAAGATTCTCACAGAGCGCTTTATAGAAAAGAACAAATGACGCTTGCGTATCCTATAAAAAATACAAATAGAACCGTAGGCGCCATTGTTAGTAACGAGATTTCTAAAATTTATGGTCATTTAGGTTTGCCAGAAAATACGTTGAACATAAACTTTACTGGATCTGCGGGACAAAGTTTTGGAGCCTTTGGTGCGCATGGTTTAACTTTTAAACTAGAAGGTAACACCAATGATTATTTAGGTAAAGGATTATCTGGTGCAAAATTAATTGTTAAAAAACCTGTCAAAGCCGATTTTATTGCTGAAGAAAATATCATCATAGGTAACGTTTGTTTATTTGGTGCCGTTCAAGGGGAAGCTTATATAAATGGTATTGCAGGTGAACGTTTCGCCGTTAGAAATTCTGGAGCAACAGCGGTTGTAGAAGGTGTTGGCGATCATTGTTGTGAATATATGACCGGTGGAAAAGTGATTGTTTTAGGAAGTACAGGAAGAAATTTTGCTGCGGGCATGAGTGGTGGTATTGCTTATGTTTACGATCCTGAAAACAAATTTATTAATGGTTTATGTAATACAGAAACTATTGAATTTGAAGACATTCTACCTGAAGATGCTGCCGATTTAAAAGCTTTAATAGAAAAACATAAATTGTATACCGATAGTAAACTTGCTACTAAATTATTAGATAATTGGGATGCTAGTTTAGGCAATTTTGTAAGAGTTATGCCAACAGAATACAAACGTGCATTAGAACGTATTGAGACAGAAGAACCAATGGTAGAAGAATTAACAATAGCGTAATGTCATGGGAAAAGTAACAGGATTTAAAGAATTTGAAAGACAAGATGAAACATACACTTCTGTTGAAGATCGTGTAAAACATTATAAAGAATTTACCGTACCATTAAGTGATGCTGAGATAACAAAACAAGGATCACGTTGTATGGATTGCGGAATTCCATTTTGCCATAGTGGTTGTCCACTTGGGAATTTAATTCCAGATTTTAACCACATGGTACACCAAGGCGAATGGCAAAAAGCCTCTTGGATACTACATTCAACAAATAACTTTCCAGAATTTACAGGTCGTTTATGTCCTGCACCATGTGAACAATCATGTGTGTTAGGTATTATTGAAGACCCTGTGTCTATTGAAAATATAGAAAAGAATATTGTAGAGCGTGCCTTTAAAGAAGGCTGGATAAAACCACAACCGCCAAAAACCAGAACAGGAAAAACTATTGCAGTTGTTGGTTCTGGGCCTGCTGGATTAGCTGCGGCTCAACAATTAAATAGAGCTGGACACACGGTAACTGTTTTTGAACGCGATGATGAAGTTGGTGGTTTATTGCGTTACGGGATTCCAAACTTTAAAATGGAAAAAGAAATTATAGACCGCCGTATAGCTATTTTAGAAGCAGAAGGTATTGCTTTTAAAACCAATGTAAATGTTGGTGTAAACTATTCTATAAAAGAATTAAAAACATTTGATGCTGTGGTGCTTTGTGGTGGTGCAACCGAAAGACGAAGCTTACCAACTCCGGGTATTGATGCCGACGGTGTAGTACAAGCCATGGATTTTTTAACCCAACAAACTAAAGTGTTATTTGGTAAAAAGGTTGAAAATCAAATTATGGCAACAAATAAAAATGTTGTCGTAATTGGTGGTGGAGATACAGGTTCAGATTGTATAGGAACATCAAATCGTCATGGGGCAAAATCGGTGGTGAATTTTGAAATTATGCCAAAACCTCCAGGACATCGTTCACCTCAAACACCTTGGCCTTTTTGGCCACTTCAGTTAAAAACATCATCTTCTCATAAAGAAGGTGTTGAACGTAATTGGTTGATAAATACCAAAGAATTTGTTACCGATGCAAGCGGAAAATTAACCGCATTAAGAACGGTAAATGTGGAGTGGAAAATGGTTCCTGGCGAGCGTCCCCAACTTATAGAAATTGAAGGTACAGAAAAAACATGGCCTTGTGATTTAGCATTATTAGCTTTAGGTTTCACAGGTCCAGAATCTACACTTGCTGATAAATTAGGAATTAAAACGGATGCACGTTCCAACTATAAAGCGGAATATGGTAAATATCAAACGAATATTCCAAATATTTTTGCTGCTGGCGATATGCGCCGTGGGCAATCATTAATTGTTTGGGCAATTTCTGAAGGTAGAGAAGCCGCGCGACAAGTTGATTTATATTTAATGGGGAAATCAGATTTACCTTCTAAGGATGTCGCTGGAGATTTAGTTGCGATGTAATTCTGAAAATGTTCAAATTCTAAAAGGTGTTGTAAGCAAAGACCATATTCATATGTATGTTGAGTACCCACCTTCATTGAGTGTAAGTATTTTGGTAAAGAAATTAAAAGGACGTTCTTCTCGACTTCTACAGAAGGAATTTCTAAAGTTGAACAAGCAATATTGGGGACGTCATTTTTGGGCTGTAGGTTATGGCGCATGGAGTACTGG